>CALZFA010000008.1 GCA_945644815.1 uncultured Clostridia bacterium | reverse complement strand
GACTTAAAGGCAAGATGTCGTTTTTTATTCATCATCTGAGTCCCCATCTGAAATCAGCTCCACAAATTCTTCAAAGTCGTAGCTGCCGCTGCTAATAAAATCGTAAAGCATGGGTTCCATGAATTGATATTTAGCAGAAGGGAGTAACACAGGACTCATAGGTGAGGAAAGCAAATCCTTTTCCAGCAGTCCTATATTCTTCCTCTCATAAGCGCACAGAATGACCTGCCCGCTGTTGAGTATATAGTAGATGCCCAAGACATCATCGCTGAGGCGATAATCTTTTTTTCTCACATGATCGTTATGAGGGTAAAAAATCATAAAGAGCCGTCCGCTTTCATGTTCGGTTACCATGGCGGAAGAGATAAGCTCGCTAAAAACCAGTTCATCAGGGAGCTCGCCCTCTACAGGATCAAATACGGTAATAAACTCAGGTCTTGAGGTCATCATGGAGGCTTCTGCCGCCGTGACTCTGAAAGAGGAAATTTTTTCATATTTCACTATTTTGAGTTTGTCAAGGGTTATTCGTGTGACAATTATATAATATTTCCCGTCATATTCTATGAGGGACTGGCACATATAGGCCTTTCTCGTATTGAAGGTGCCGAAACTGCTATCGTCATCGGTACTGTAATAATTGGTATTGGAACCGCTGTCCGAATCCTTCGCCTCTTCAGTGGAATTATACATTAAAGTGGCAGCCTTGTGCTCCGGGAAAATATCTGTGCGCACATAACCTTTGGTAAGGAATTTTGCCGCACCGAAATCCTTGCCGAAGCATCTCATCAGAAAATAGTTTATAACCTGATAGGGCGTTTCCAGGGAAGGGCACTGTTTGCACATGAGGGTATATTCTTCGTCGCTGTCCAGACGCTCAGCCGGAGAAAGAAGAAACCTGTATTCATCGGTATTTCCGGGCAGGGGAATTCTCAAACTCAAATTCAGTTGGGCATAGGACTGAATCACATATCGTGCCTCTCTCTCGCTGAGAAGCACCTTATGACCACCCAGGCCTCCCATCATTCGATTTTCAATTGCCTTTATATCATAGTAGCGATCACCGTCGTCGCTTTCCAGTATACTTTCATAGGTTTCAAAACCGAATTCCTCTGCATCCATGTAAAAAAACTGGTGAAAATGCTTTAAAAGAGTGTTTTGCGGCAGATACCAGTGAATATAGATACCTACTACTCCCATAAGCCGGGTGTCGGTTGTATATGCTGATACGAACTGACGGCTGCTTGTAAAGCAAGTATCCGCAAGGCCTCCGTTGATTACTCTAAATTGTGTTTTGCTTTCCATATGTAAAACCTTTCCGAAATGATTAAACAGCTTTGCAGTGAAAGCGGCATACTATATATAGAGTATATACGAAATTCTCAAAAAAACAAGGTGGTAAATATATATCCCTATTTCTGTTGACAAGAACTTTAAATGGTATATAATATTATGTACAGAAAATCCTTATCAAGAGTGGCTGAGGGAATAGGCCCGAAGACGCCCGGCAACCTATGTGCTTACGAAAAAGCGAAGCAGAAAAGGTGCTAAATCCTACAGGGATACCGCAGAAGGTTTTCCTGAAAGATGAGGTTAAGACTTCTCTATGAAATCAAGACACCTCTCTTTCGATGAGAGGTTTTTTAGTGATAAGGAAAGAGGTTTTTTAGTGATAAGGAAAAAAGAAAGGGGAAACAGAAATGAAAAGACTATTTACATCGGAATCAGTAACTGAAGGGCATCCTGACAAACTCTGCGACCAGATATCAGATGCAATACTGGATGCAATATTTGAAAAAGATCCTTACGGAAGAGTAGCGGCGGAAACTACAGCGACCACGGGCTATGCCATGGTAATGGGTGAAATCAGCACTCATTGCTATGTGGACATTCCTAAAATTGTAAGACAGGTTATTTTGGATGTTGGATACGACAGAAGTGAATACGGCTTTGACGGCAATACATGTGCAGTGCTTTCCGCCATCGACGAGCAGTCCGGTGATATTGCCATGGGTGTTGACAAGGCCCTGGAATATAAAGAGGGCACATTGGATGACGCAATCGACACCATCGGTGCGGGAGATCAGGGAATAATGTTCGGATTTGCATGCAATGAAACACCTGAGCTTATGCCGATGCCTATTTCCTTGGCCCACAAGCTGGCAAAGAGATTGTCAGACGCCAGAAAGGACGGCACTCTTAAATACCTCAGACCTGACGGGAAGACTCAGGTAACCGTAGAATACGACGGAGACAAGGTAAAAAGAATTGATACGGTGCTTATCTCAACTCAGCACAACCCGGATGTTACTCAGGAGCAAATCAAAAAAGACCTTATCGAGCATGTGATTAAGCCTGTTATTCCGGCAGAGCTTTTGGACGATGAGACCAAGTATTTCGTCAACCCGACAGGCAGGTTTGTAATCGGCGGTCCTCACGGTGATTCGGGACTTACAGGACGTAAAATCATAGTGGATACCTATGGCGGCTATGCGCGCCACGGCGGCGGTGCCTTCTCCGGAAAGGATCCTACAAAGGTTGACCGTTCCGCTACATATGCGGCAAGATATGCTGCAAAGAATATTGTTGCGGCGGGGCTGGCGGATAAGGTTGAAATCCAGCTTGCCTACGCTATCGGTGTAGCCAAGCCTGTTTCGATTCTTGTTGACACTTTCGGCACAGGAAAACTTGCAGACGAGAAAATTGCTGAGCTGGTAGAAAAGAACTTCGACTTAAGACCGGCTGCGATAATCAGGGATCTTGACTTGAGAAGACCGATTTACAGACAGACAGCAGCTTATGGCCACTTTGGCAGAATCGATATAGATCTTCCGTGGGAACATACAGACAAGGCCGAAGTGTTGAGACAGCAGGCAGGGCTATAATGTAAACAATACAATCAGTAACATAAAAAATCGCAGGCATAGACGACCTGCGGTTTTTGATTACTTACTTTTCAAAAGCACGCTTGATAAAAGCAATGGCTAAGACAACGGACAGTATCAGAGCCAGCCACATCCAGATTTTTGTTTCCACAGAGGGCAAAAGGATCTTGTATGCTATAATTCCCAGCGCCATAATAATGAAAAAAGCAGCTTTGAGAAGATTTGCAGCCTTATTTGACATTGTTGTATACCTCCATTATATTTACTGATGCGCTTGCGCCTATTCTGTCGGCACCTGCCTCGATCATGGCCATGGCTGTTTCATAGTCGCGGATACCTCCGCTTGCTTTGACTTGCAGGTCATTTCCAACGGTTTTCTTCATAAGGGCAACATCTTTGGCGGTGGCACCTCCCGAATTGAATCCCGTAGAGGTTTTTACGAAATGAGCGCCGGCTTCTGCGGATAGTCTGCACGCCTCTTCAATTTCATCAGGAGAAAGCAGACAGGTCTCAAGGATAACCTTGACGATAGCATTGTACCCGGCTGCAGCCTCCACCACCGCATATATGTCGTCCCTTATATAATCGTAGCGCCCGTCTTTAAAAGCACCTATATTGAGAACCATGTCAATTTCACCGGCGCCGTCCTTGCAGGCCTCCTCTGTTTCAAAAGCCTTGGAAGCCGTGGTACATGCCCCAAGTGGAAAACCTACTACTGCGGCAACTTTCACATCGGTGCCTTTGAGGTTATCTGTGCATCTTGCCACATAGCAGGAGTTGACGCAGACCGAATAAAAATCGTACCTTCTGGCTTCTTCACACAGTATGTCGATCTGCTCGCAGGTGGCTTCGGGCTTAAGCAGAGTATGGTCAAAATATTTGTTAAGCGGTTTAGGTAACTTCATAAAAAACCTCCTTTGGCCGATAAACCGTTTTATTTGATTTGTTATTCTATCACATTTTGCGTAAAAATAAAAGATATATTGCCAACATTCCCGTTTAATAGTACAATTATTATATAAGGAGCATAGAAAGGAATTCGGAATGGAGAAGGTTAAAAAAACCATTGTGATTTTGAGCAGGATTAAGTGGCTTGGACTTTTGCTGGGGGCCGTTATGTGTGTTTTTACCCAGCCCCGGTTCGGAGATATCTGGTCGGTGGTTCTGGGAACTGCAGCGGGGATCGGGTTTATGCTCATATGTGAAAATGAAAAAAAGAATACAATATGTGACCATGTGGCAGATGATCTTCACAGTGCCCTTGAGCATGAAGGTTATCGCGATGTCGCCTTTGAAATCAAAATACTGAGACCGGGAATGATCATAAGAATATTTACAATCGGTACGTCGGAGAATGATGCGGCAATCTGTAACGGCGCCGTAGTACGGCAGATTGCCAGGAGCTGGTACAGAGAAAAGGTGTGGATAACTCAGCTGATAAGCGTTAAGAGCCAGGAGGATATTGCCGAAGCAAGTAAAGCTCTTGATAATGAGATTATTGAAGATCTCAGGAAAATGAAGGAGGAAAGAAAGAAGAAAGGCAAAGGATAAATGGGAGGGAAGGGAACCACCTCATCCCGGTCTGCATATTAATATGATAGACGCCGATCCCTTTCGCCGGTGGTGCCGGTTTTTGTTGCAGGGAAACAAAAAATATTGAAAAAAACCCGATATTGTAATAAAATAAAGAGATACATAAGATTGGACACCACAGGAGGGACACATTAATGGGCATAAAGGTTGCGAAGTTTGGCGGCTCATCTGTCGCCGACGGCATACAGCTGACCAAGACAAAGGCTATAATCCAGCAGGACCCGGACAGAAGATACATAGTAGTATCGGCGCCGGGCAAAAGATTTGAAGGAGATAATAAGATCACAGATCTACTTTATCTCTGCAAGACGCACATAGAGCATAACCTGCCTTATGACCAGTTGTTTCAGGTAGTGGCAGACAGATATATGGCAGTTGAGGTAAACTTAGGGGTAGATGTTGATTTACTCTGTTATTTTGATGAGATAAGGGAAAATCTGAAAAAGAATCCTTCTTCAGATTATATTGCATCCAGAGGAGAATATTTGAATGCTATTCTGGTGGCAGCCTTTCTGGGATATGATTTTGTGGACACAGCCGGACTGATAAAGTTTGATGCCAAAGGCAAGCTTCTTATGGAGGAAACAGACCGGGCCATAAGAGAAGAGCTTTCAGGACACGAAAGGGCAGTGCTTCCGGGGTTTTACGGCAGCACTCCGGACGGCCATATAAAGACCTTTTCCAGAGGAGGCTCGGATATTACGGGAGCACTGGTGGCAAGAGCGGTAGGCGCGGACGTTTACGAAAACTGGACCGATGTTTCAGGCTTTCTCATGGCAGATCCAAGGATAGTCAAGAATCCTAAACAGATACAGTCTATTTCATATAAGGAGCTGAGGGAGCTTTCATATATGGGGGCCGGAGTGCTTCACGAAGATGCCATTTATCCGGCAAGGATGGCAAACATCCCTATAAATATCCGTAACACCAACAATCCGGATGACGAAGGAACTTTCATTACATCTGAGGCCTCTGACGAGTCGCGGCAGGCTGAGGACCGTATAATTACAGGAATCGCAGGGAGCAAAGATTTTACTGTAGTAGCCCTGTATAAAAACATGATGAGCAGTGAGAAGGGATTTGTCAGAAGAATTCTGGGTATACTTGATGACTATGACATTAATTTCGAACACCTTCCAAGCGGCATAGATACTGTTTCCGTAGTAATGTCAAACAAATCCATAGACGGCAGACTGGACGATGTGCTGGATGAATTTGAATCCAGACTGAGACCTGACAGTATTGATGTAATTGAAAACATTGCTCTGATTGCTACCGTAGGACATGGAATGAGCAAACGTACCGGTGTTTCGGCAGCTCTGTTTACGGCTCTTGCCAATGCAGGCGTAAACATCAGGATGATAGATCAGGGCTCCAGCGAGATGAATATCATCGTAGGTGTGGAAAATAAGGACTTTGAAAAGGCCATAAGGGCCATCTATGAAGCTTTTGTTCAATAAGACGGCAGGAGGGGGTAAAGATGAAAAAGTTAGTAACCATAAGCAGAGAGTACGGCAGCGGCGGCAGAATTATCGGTGAGCTTCTGGCTGAAAAGCTGAAGGTTCCTTTCTACGATAAGGAAATTATTGATATGGCTGTGGAGCAGAGCGGGTACTCCAGAGAAGTTATCGAGGGAGCTGAGTTAAAGGCTAAAAGCAGTTTTGCGTACAGCCTTGCCTCTGCACTTAGTTTTAACGAAGGTACTACCGGAAGTGTATTATCTGTCAACGACAGACTGTTTTTAGCACAGTTCCAGGTTATCAGGGAAATAGGCGATACCGGTTCGGGAGTTATAGTGGGACGCTGTGCCGATTATGTGCTCCGTGAAATGCCGGGCGTAACCAATGTCTTTATTTATGCCGAATATGAAGACAGGCTGAAAAGGGCTGTTGAGAAATACGGGGATGATCCTGAAAAAGCAGAGGATATTATTTCCACATACGACAAGGCACGGCAGAACTACTATAATTATCACACAGGCATGAAATGGGGAGAATACAAAAATTACAACCTGGCCATTAACAGCAGCTACATTTCGGAGGAAGAGGCTGCTAATCTGATAGTGTCATACATAGAAAACAGGAGGTATTTATGATGAAAAGAGGAATGATTGAAGCAGACAAGAAATCAACAAAAAAGACAGGAAAGGGTCTTGCGGGGACTCTGCTTAAAGTTATGGGGGTAGGTCTTGCAGCAGGGGCAGCGCTTATTGCTGTGACCAACAAAACCATGAAAAAGGCTTTCCCGGAGAGTGAGTCCGAGGACGAGCCTGAAGAAGGAGAAGGAGAGGAGATCTAAATCAAAATGAATACAAAAGGAACATATTACATCACAACACCCATTTATTATCCAAGCTCAAACCTTCATATAGGCCATACCTACTGCACGGTAATGGCCGACGCTATGGCCAGATTCAAGAGACTTTCGGGATATGATGTAAGATTCCTCACAGGAACAGATGAACACGGACAGAAGATTCAGACACTGGCAGAGACTAAGGGGGTTTCCCCTCAGGCTTATGTAGATGAAGTAGTTGACGGCATCAAAAAGCTGTGGGCCACCATGGAGATTTCCTATGATGATTTCATAAGAACTACAGAGCCCAGACATGTGGAGAGAGTACAGAAAATCTTCATGAAGATGTACGAAAACGGCGATATATACAAGGGTGAGTACCAGGGTCTTTACTGCACACCATGCGAAAGCTTCTGGACAGAAAGCCAGCTTGTGAACGGCTGCTGCCCTGACTGCGGACGCCCTGTAACACCTGCCAGAGAGGAAGCATATTTCTTTAAACTCTCAAAGTATGCGGACAAACTTCTGGAGCTCTTTGAGACCAATCCTGAATTTCTTCAGCCGGAATCAAGAAGAAACGAGATGACTTCCTTCGTAAAACAGGGCCTTGATGACCTCTGCATCTCAAGATCCACTTTTGACTGGGGAATTCCTGTTCCTATTGACGAAAAGCATGTAATATATGTGTGGCTTGATGCCCTTACAAACTATATTACCGCACTTGGATACCCTGACGAGCCGGAGCTTTACGAAAAGTACTGGCCTGCAGATGTGCATCTGGTGGGAAAGGAAATCGTAAGATTCCATTCAATAATCTGGCCTGCAATGCTTATGAGCGCAGGTCTGCCTTTGCCTAAAAAGGTTCTCGGACATGGCTGGCTGCTTCTGGGCGGCGAAAAGGTGTCAAAATCCAAGGCCGCCAAGGGTGCAGATGTAGTGGATCCTGTAGTTCTTATCGACAGATACGGTGTAGATGCTCTTAAATATTTCCTGCTGAGAGAGTATACCTTTGGACAGGACGGTGTCTTTACCAACGAGGTAATGCTGAAACGTATGAACTATGACCTTGCCAACGACCTTGGCAATCTGGTGTCAAGAACCGTTTCAATGATAGAAAAATATAACGATGGCGTGGTTCCTGAGGCGACAACCAATGATGTCATCGACGATGATCTCCGCACCATCGCAGTAGGAGCGGCGAAGAAGGTTGAAGAGCAGATGGACAAGTTTGCCTTTAACATGGCCCTGGAGGAAATTTGGATACTGGTTCGCCGTGCCAACAAATATATTGATGAAAAAGCTCCTTGGGTTCTGGCAAAGGATCCGGAAAAGAAGCCTGAGCTTGACACGGTTCTGAAGAACCTTGCCGAGGCTATACGAATCATTTCCATACTGATTTATCCGTTTATGCACACTACTTCAAAGGAGATCAGAAAACAGATGGGTCTGTGGTACTCTGATGTCGTATGGGAGGATGCTTTTGAATTTGAAATGATGTATGGCGAGCAGGTAAAAAAGGGAGATCCTATCTTCCCGAGACTTGATATAGAAAAGGAGCTTGCCGAGCTTGCCAAGCTTGGAGAGAAGGCAGCCGGTGCAGGTTCCGGTGAGCCGGAAAGCATTCCGCTGGAATTAAAGCCTGAAATAGAATACGACGACTTTGCCAAGATAGACTTCAGAGTAGGTCTTATAGAAAAGGCTGAAAAGCATCCTAAGGCGGACAAGCTGCTTGTGTTCCAGATTAAGATGGGAACCGAACGCCGTCAGGTGATAAGCGGCGTTGCAGAGGACTTTAAGCCGGAGGAAATGGTGGGTCAAAAGGTTATTGTAGTTGCAAACCTTAAGCCGCGTCAGCTTCGCGGGATGGAATCCAAGGGAATGCTCCTGTTCGCGGACAACGGCAAGAGGTGTGAAATCGTTACGACAGTGGCACCGGACGGAGAGGTAGTAAGTTAATTCTGACACAGGTCTAAGGATGGCCGGTGACAGAAGGTGAGAGTGCTGAGAACACAGCCGGAGGTGCTGTTCCAAAAACACTGATTTATGGACAAATTTGGAACAAAAAAGTGAAAAAATATGGAATTTATTTAACGTAAAGGAAATAAAAGTAAATAAATTCAATTTAAAATTTGCGTTTTGCCCGTTGCGGACGTTAGGAAGGGGTATTTGAAGCAAAATTACCCCAAAACAAACATAAAAATGGAACGAGGTGTTCCAAAATGGCTGTTTTTTTTAGGATTTTGGAACACCGTCATATTTTTGCTAAATGTTCATCGCTGAGGGAAATGCATAGACAACATAGACAATAGATAACAGACAAATAGACGGAAGTAAAGACAGAATCAACAGTATCAGAGGTGCAAAATGCTATTTGACTCACATGCTCATATAAATAACGATACCTTTACAGAAGACGAAAGAGAAGCCTTGATAGCTGATATCGAGGCTTCTGATTTATCTTATGTTATGGACATCGGCTTCGATCTGCCCAGTTCGGAGCAGGCAGCAAAGGACGCTCAGAGACTGCCGTGGTGCTATGCCGCTGTAGGCGTTCATCCTCACGATGCCGGGACCATGGACGACAACGTGTTGCTCAGAATAAAGGAGCTGGCAGAGGAAGAAAAGGTTCGGGCTATCGGGGAGATAGGCCTTGACTTTTACTATAACAAGTCCGAGGCGGAACTGCAGCGCTTCTGGTTCCGCAGGCAGATTCAGCTTGCCAATGAGCTGAAAATGCCTGTTGTGATTCACTCCCGTGAGGCGGATCAGGAGACTATGGATATATTAAAGGAAGAAGGAGCCTTCAGCGACGAGAGAGCAGGCTGGTTTTCAAAACGTCCCGTGCCGCTTTGCCCTACACTGACAGAAAGCGGCGCAGAATTTCAGGGAATATCTCAGGGAATATCAAAGAAGGGCACGGAACCGCCTGAAAGCTATGGACCGTGCGCGGCCGGAGCAAAAGACTGCCGCGTGCTGCTTCACTGCTTCAGCGGCAGCCGGGAGCTGGCAGAACAGTACGTAAAGCTGGGAGCCACCATCTCAATAGCCGGGCCGGTGACATATAAAAACAATCGCAAGACTACAGAGGTGGTCGCTGCCATACCTATAGAATATCTCCTTGTTGAGACGGACTCGCCGTACCTGACACCGGAACCTTTCAGGGGCAGAAAAAACAAACCTCCTTATGTGGAGTATACTGCAAGGAGGGTTGCACTAATAAAGGGAATGGAGTACGAAGAAGTCTGCCGGAAAACACTTGAAAACGCCAGGAGGTTTTTTGGAATATAGCAGGGAATGCAGAGACGATGTAGTAGTTTTTAAGAAAGCCAGGGACTTTCAAAAATCTTGTAAACCGGAAAGCACAGAATCGCGCACTTCGACTTTTTTCGATGGAGGTTTGTGGTAGAATGGCGCCATGAATGCTGAAATAAGGAAAAAAGTCGGTTTAAGGCCGCAGAAATTTAATATTTATAAGGATTCAGCAGGCGGCAAAAATACCTCGGGCACTTCAGGGGGCAAGGAAAGCCCTTCAGAGGCAGGTTGCCACGCTGTTTACGAGTATGGAAGCACAGAACCTGTTGGCAGCAGGGCCGGAGTCGATGAATCCGCCGGCACCGCCGTATTCACGGATTGCGGAGCAAAAGACACTATCGGCGGGGCGGATGGCGGCATCGAAATACGGGTCGGTTATGCTGCTGCCGCCGCCGCAGGAATCAGCGGCGACGCCGCTGTTTCCTGCGGGCTGCCCGGGGGCAGCCGCGCCTTAATCCTGTCGGACGGTATGGGCAAGGGGATTAAGGCGGCGGCGGGGAGCAGGCTTGTGACAACCAGACTCAGAAGAAATCTTAAAGCGGGAATGCCGGTAGCGGCAGCCATAAAGGAAGTCAACGGCTACATGATAGAGCAGGCGGAGGGTGCAGCCCCGAAAAAACGTGACAACAGTGCCGCCGACATAACAGCTGATGCAGTCGAGGCACCGTCTCCGGAAAACCCGAATGACAGGGGTCCTACAAGCGAGGAATTTGCCACTGTCGATCTGACGGTAATAGACAGAAAGAGCCGACGGGCGCGGTTTTATAAGATGGGTGCTGCCACATCCTTTATAATGCGGCAGGGCCGCGTGCGGAGGATAAGAGGGGCGGCCCTGCCTGTGGGGATAATACCAAAACTCAGGCTGACCCATATTTCTGCTGTGCTGCGAGAAGGAGATTTAATTATAATGGTTTCCGACGGCATAACTGATGCGGACAGAAATGACCCGGAAGCCTGTTGGCTTTGCAGATACCTGTCCGAAACTGTTTATTCGGAAGATTTTGATATAGGCCGGATGTCAGCCAGGCAGATTGCCTCAGAGATTCTTTCGGAGGCAAAAAAAAGATACGGCGGCAGAGAAGCTGATGATCTGACGGTAGCTGCTGCGCTCATTGTAAAAGCAATACAGACGGAACAGGAAAATGAAGAATAAAATTTTAAAAACCATCACGGAACATAATTTAATTACTGACGGAATGCACATCGTGCTGGGTCTCTCGGGAGGACCGGATTCGGTGTGCCTCTTTAGCGTGCTTTGCCTCCTGGCTGAAGAAATGAACCTGACTATTCATCCGGTTCATATCAACCACAAGTTCAGACCGGGAGAGGCTGAAGCTGACCAGGCATATGTGGAAGAATTGTGCAGAAGCAGAGGTATCCGGTGCAGAAGCTTTGTATACGATTGCCCTGCAATAGCAAGACAGCACAAACTTTCGCCTGAAGAAGCGGGCAGAAATGCCAGGTACGAAGCATTTTTCAAGGTTGCAGAGGAGATTAGAAGCACGGGTGTTCCTGCAGATAAGATTGCCGTGGCCGTGGCCCATAATGCCAACGATCAATGTGAGACTATACTTTTCCGCATAATGAGAGGTACCGGAACCGACGGTCTTTCGGGCATTGCATATAAACGCCCGGGGAAAGCCGGTACGGCGGTAATCAGACCTTTGCTGGATGTGACCAGAGAAGAAATCGAGAAGTACTGTGATGAGCAGAAGCTTAATCCCCGTATTGATCATACAAATTCCAGTACTGATTATACAAGAAACAGAATCAGGCTGGAGCTTATCCCTTACATGGCCGAAAAATTCAACGAAAACATTGTGGAAACGGTGAATCGACTGGGCAAAATAGCTGCTGAGGACAGGGACTATATCCACGGAGAAGCCCGGAAGATCTTCGACAAAATCCGACAGACGACGCAAGACGGGGAGAATACGCAAGACGGAGAGAACGCGCAATACGGACATGACATATCAATTTTCACACCACCTTTGGAAAACCTTCACCCGGCAATAAGATTCCGCGTGTATAATATGGCTCTGGATGATATCGGCATGAAGGGCAACATTACCCGAACCCAGATGGAAGCCGTAGAACGGATCAGACTTTCTCACAGTCCGTCTGCGTCTGTTGAACTGACAGATGGTTTTGAGGTCTGCAGAGCATATGACCGGCTCGTGTTCCGCCGCAAAAGTGAGGAGTGGAAACCTGAGAAGGGCAACTGCAGAGGTCACCGTATGGAAGATTGGAAACTGACCATAATGAACAGGCAGGAGTACTGTAAATTTATAGAGGAAAAGAAAACTGCCGAAGCGGAGCAAACCGAGGAAGCGAGGAGAAACGGTAGGGTCGGGCAGACCTCTGCGTCGGGGCAGCTGTACGGTGCCTTCAGCGGCAGAATCCTTGAATCTGGGGTCAAACCTGAACTGAGAACAAGGCGCTTGGGTGACACCATAGCCATCAAAGGCGGAACCAAGAAGCTGCAGGACTTCTTCACGGATTGCAAGGTACCTAAAATGTACAGAGATGAGATGCTGCTTCTTGCAGCGGGAAACCGGATCTTGTGGGTGCTGCCGTCGGAACATTTTACCGATGAACGTAACAGACAAAAGGGGAGGTTTTCGGCTGATTTTCAAGCTGATCCGACCTGTGACGAAACAATAATTGTACTTGAACAAAAGTAGTTTTTGTGCTAAAATACAAATTAGTCTATTTACACAGATAATAAATAAGAAATTTACGGATAAATAACATTATTGGTCCGGCTGAAGTCAAAAAATGCGAAGACAGCTGAGGCCTGAAAGGGGAAAAAATTGAAAAGATTCGCAAAAAATATAAGTGTATATCTAGTTCTGTTCATTATAGTCCTTTCGATTGCATTTTTTTACAAGGGTATGGACAACCAGGATGTATCCGTCAAGGAAGTACCGTTCTCCAAGTTTGTACAGTTAGTAAGCGAAGAGAAGATAGAGTCAGTTGAAATCGAGGGGACTACCATAACAGGACAGCTGAGCAAAACCAGCTACGTGTATGCATACGCGCCGTCCATAAGCCAGATTATGTGGCTGGACGAAAACTACCTGATGCAGCAGGCAGAAGAAGGGAAGATCACCTATTCCAGCCCTAAACCTGACACAGGCTCTTTCTGGCTCAGCCTCCTGCCTAATGTAATAATGATAGGCGCTCTGATTTTCCTGTTCTATATCATGATGAACCAGGGAGGAAACGGCAAGGCGTTTCAGTTTGCTAAGTCAAGAGCCAAGATGGTCAAGTCGGCCGACAGAAAGGTTACCTTCGAAGATGTGGCAGGGCTTGAAGAGGAAAAACAGGAACTTGAGGAAATTGTTGACTTCCTCAAAGACCCTCACAAATATAGAGATCTGGGAGCCAGAATACCTAAGGGAATCCTGCTTGTAGGCCCTCCGGGAACAGGCAAAACCTATATTTCAAAGGCTGCGGCAGGTGAGGCGGGGGTGCCTTTCTTCACCATATCAGGCTCGGATTTTGTGGAAATGTTTGTCGGTGTGGGCGCATCCCGTGTTCGTGACCTTTTTGAACAGGCAAAAAAGAACGCCCCTTGCATCGTGTTTATCGACGAAATTGATGCGGTAGGCCGCAAACGTGGTTCCGGCATAGGCGGAGGCCACGACGAAAGAGAGCAGACTTTGAATCAGCTTCTTGTTGAGATGGACGGTTTTGAAGAAAACTCAGGCATCATCATTTTAGCGGCTACCAACAGACCTGATGTTCTTGACCCGGCACTTTTGAGACCGGGCAGGTTTGACAGACAGATTGTAATCGGTTTGCCGGATGTTAAGGGGAGAGAAGAAATCATCAAGGTTCATGCCAAGAATAAGCCTCTGGCAGAGGACGTTACTCCGTCTGTGCTGGCCAGAAGAACTATGGGCTGCACACCGGCTGACCTTGAAAATATACTCAATGAGGCGGCTCTTATTACAGCGCGCCGAAACGGAAGATTCATCAGAATGGAGGAAATCGAGGAGGCCATCCGCAAGGTTGAGATGGGTCCTGCCAAGAAGTCCAAGGTGGTTTCCGACAAGGAAAAGAAGCTTACGGCCTATCATGAGGCAGGTCATGCTGTTGTGGCAAGGTCACTTCCGGAGCACATGCCTATTCACGAGGTCACTATTATTCCGAGAGGCAGGGCGGGCGGATACACCATGTATCTTCCGCAGGATGATGTGCTCTTTGAAACAAAACAGGCAATGTACCGTCACATAATAACCTGTATGGGCGGACGTGCTGCCGAAAACCTGAAGCTGGATGATATTTCTATAGGAGCTTCCGGCGATATCAAGCAGGCTACGGATCTGGCCCGTGAAATGATAACAAAATACGGCTTCTCCGAAAAGTTAGGTAATGTAAATTACGGCGGAGACGGAGAGGTATTTCTTGGCAACGATTTTACCCAGCATAAAAATTACTCAGAAGAGACGGCCAAGGAAATAGATGAGGAAATCAGACGTTTTGTCGGTGAAGCATACGAACGTGCCTTGAGCATTCTCAGGGAAAAGGACGACATCCTTGAAAGTGTGGCACAGGCACTTCTGCTGGTTGAGACCATTGACGGTGAACAGTTCGAAGCTCTCTACACCGGAGCGATCACTCCTGAGGATCTTAAGACCAGCGTAGAAAAAGCAGGCGAAGAAAAGAAGGCCAGGGACGCTGAGGAAGCTGCCGAAAGAGAACGGCTCCATGCCGAGGAACAGGCCCGGCTCATGGAGGAACTTAAAAAGTACGACGGAGATTATTTAGAAGATGACCCTCCGGAGGAAGAAAAAGTTCCTGAGAAAGAAGAAGAGGGAGAAGATGAAAGTAACAGTTAGAGATTGTCTGCAACTGGATTCTTTCAAAAACTGCATAGTGGTTGCAGGAGAGAGAAAGATGGAAAACAGGGTCAAATCTATTTCCGTCATGGACTCAGCCGATGCTGCTGAAGCAGTTAAGGGCGGTGAGGTAGACGGAATGATGGTACTCACCACCTTTGCAGGCATGAAAAACAGCGTAAAAATGCAGTGTGAATCTATTAAGGTGCTGGCAGGAGCCGGTGCTGCAGCTGTTGTGTATTTTCCTCGTGAGCGCAGTGTAAAATCTGTGGAGAAAGAAGTTATAGCAGCTGCAGAGGAAGCCGGAATGCCTTTTGTGGTAATGGCAGGAGGTGAGTTCTGTGACTACTCTGGAATTATCTCCGAAGTAATGGAACATGTGCTGTACGGGAACAACTTTAAGAACAGCCTGATAAACAACACAATTTTCCATCTGCTCAACTTTGAAAAATATGCAAGCTTTCAGCAGGCCCTTCATGAGGCGGCTGTAAACAACGATTTTCAGGTGGTTCTTCTCAGTGAGGAGTTCAACCCGGTGTTTGCGGTGGAAACAAGGCACCAGACCACAATCAACGAAGCTATAAGACGAGGCAGAGAGGTTGCTCTTAATCCGGGGAACCTGTACAGCCTGATAGAAATTGAGGGTGTTCTTACCTACTGGGGACTTGTCAACATCAACAATGATAAATACTACCTTTTTATAGTTGACAACGAAGATAACTATTCCGCAGGTGAAATCACCAAGCTGGCTGAAATCATTGAGCTGGCTATGGGCATGTGGAAATATACACCGGAGCGCGATGCAAAGGCAGAACTTGTAAAGGCTCTGATCAGAGGCAATAAAAGCCTGGCATATTCTCTTCGTGAAGAAGCAGGTGTCAAGTCCGGAGACATTATTTCCGTATTGTATGCAAAACATATTGAGACCAGGCAGAGCGATGAAATTATTGACGGCTTTGTAAAGAAGGGCATAATCGATGTGATTAAGATTGCCGAAGAAGACGAAAGCTACGCCCTTATTCTCAAGGGTGAAAAGTTCAGCGATGAAGAGGATAACCTTGACAAGTCTGTATGTACTCAGCTTTTCGATGCTTTAAAAGAAAACAAAGCGGTGCGAATTTTCCATGTGACAGGCGTAGACGGTATTGAGGGCGCAGGAGACGGCTTCAGGCTCATAGGCGAAACATGGGCTTTTGTAGAAAGCATCTTTCCGTATAAGAGGGTATTTTCCAAGTATGAACTGTCCATGGTGGCAGGCTGTATCAATATACAAGTACAAGGCGGTCACCTCAAGAAGACTTTCACGGATCTGCTGGAACCTTTCAGAAAGGAAGGGGACAACAAAGCACGACAGCTTCTTGAGACACTGGAGACCTTCGTGCTGGACGCAGGCATGAACAGCGGCAAGACATCTGAGTTTATGGGCATTCACACCAATACTGTTCAGTATCGGCTTAAAAAGATAAATGAGATTCTCGGCGCTGAAATTACAGGAAACCGTGTAATTCCGGGGCTTACCATCGCTTTGGCACTGAGAAGGCTGGAGGATACGGCAAAATGATGATAGGAAATGTGGGGCTTTCGGGCCCCTTTTTGCTGGCGCCTCTTGCGGGAATAACCGACGGACCTTTTCGCAGGCTCTGCAGTCAGGCGGGTGCGGCCCTTGTTTATTCGGAAATGGTAAGCGCCAAGGGGCTCTGGTACGGAGATAAAAACACGGGAAAGCTTTTGGAGATTCTTCCGGGTGAAGGACCTGCCGCCTATCAGCTCTTCGGTCACGAACCTGAAATTATGGCTTTTGCCGCCCGGAAACTGGACAGCCGCATGAATGCAATCTTTGACATAAACATGGGATGCCCCGTCCCCAAAATCGTGAAAAACGGCGAAGGCTCTGCATTGATGAAAAACCCGGATCTGGTCTATGATCTTGTGGCTGCTGCAGTAAAGAACACTTCCAAGCCGGTAACGGTAAAAATCCGCGCGGGATGGGACGAAGAGTCAGTCAATGCCGTCGAGGTGGCTCGCGCAGTAAGCGCAGCAGGAGCTTCCGCCGTAGCAGTCCACGGCCGTACGCGGGAGCAGTATTACAGCGGAAAAGCAGACTGGTCTGTCATAGCTGCGGTAAAGAGAGCTGTGAACATTCCGGTAATAGGAAACGGAGATGTGACCGACGCCGCATCCGGCATTCGAATGATGGAAGAGACAGGCTGTGATTTTGTAATGGTGGGCCGCGGAGCTTTGGGAAATCCCTGGATTTTCTCAGAACTTACCGCCGCCTGGAGGGGAGAGCCTCTGCCGCCTCCACCGACGAAAGAGGAAAAAAAGGCCATGATGATTCGTCACTTTAATGACATCCTCGAACTTAAGGGTGAATATGTGGCGGTGCGGGAAATGAGAAAGCATGTAGGCTGGTACCTTAAGGGGGTTCACGGTGCCGCAGCTTTCAGGGGCAAAATCAATGGAATAAACTCTGCGGACGAGCTCCGCAGGGCGATTGATGGAATATAGTCACTGCAAAAGGCACCTTGTTCGCCGCAATTTTGCCATGAAGAAAAGGAAGCCATTTCTGACTTCCTCAATCTTCATACATATTGAAAAAATTATCCGAAGTATCTTTCCAGCAGACCCTTGAGAGCCTTGCCGTGTCTTGCTTCGTCTCTTGCCATTTCGTGAACCGTGTCATGGATAGCATCCAGATTGTTCTTCTTAGCACACTTTGCAAGGTCAAACTTGCCGGCAGTAGCGCCGAATTCGCAGTCAACTCTCCATGCCAGATTTTCCTTGGTGGAAGCCTTCATGTTAGGCTCTAAATCTTCGCCTAAAAGCTCTGCAAACTTAGCTGCGTGTTCTGCTTCTTCGTAAGCAGCCTTTTCCCAGTAAAGGCCGATTTCAGGATATCCTTCTCTGTGAGCGATTCTGGCCATGCAAAGGTACATGCCTACTTCTGAACATTCGCCGTTGAAGTTAGCCATTAACTGTTCGAAGATGTACTTCTTGTCTTCTTCGCTGATTTCAGGATTATTCTTTACAGTCTTGGCGTAAATTCCGTACTCGTGCTCTGCAGCAAGAGTCATTTCGCCTTCAACCTTCTTGAACTTGTCAGCTCCGACGTGACATACAGGACATTCTGCCGGAGCTTCAGGCCCTTCATAAACATATCCGCATACTGTGCAAACCCATTTCATAATTCAATTACCTCCATGATTTGACTTATTTTTTTATCTCTTTGAAAATGTACTAAAATAGTACGATATTTTTACTATTTCTATTCTACCACATCCGGTCAAGGATAAACACCGGAAAATAATTATTTTTTTGTGTTTTTTTAGTGACGAGAGGAAAAACAGTGACAAAGAAGTCCGGGGCAGTCCTAAAGGAGTTTGCTTCTCAATTCGTTTTCTATGACGCTCACATCTATATTGCCTTTGGCATCTCCGTAGGTAACGATCAGATTGTCCCAGGGGACGATACCGGCGGACTCGTAGATTTCCATCTTTCTCTTATGTCGAAGCATGTACTCTCTGTTATGGGGCATACCGCAGTGTTCCACATAAAAGACTTTTGCATCTCTCACGCGAATGGCCGCAAAGTCCAGGGCGAAGGTATATTGACCGATGCGTAGGACCGGTTCGTAGCGGAAAGGAATATTAAGGCGATACATTATTTCTGCATGGAGAACTTCGTTTTTGGAACGCATCTTTTCACCGCGGGAAGTGGTATGTATTTTTTTGTCCGGCATATACGTGCTCTGCTTGAAAGGCTCTACGCACCATGCTTTCACTTTGGCAGAGATTTCGGCGTTTTTTTCGGCAATATCTGCCAGCGGATCTTTGCAGATGTGCGGAAAAAAATATTTACTTGGAAGGGTTTGGTACACCTTGGGGAGGCTTTGAATTATTTCTCCGTAATCTAAAGAAGAAAATTGGGCTTTTGCATTTGACAGACAGATAATGTTGCCGCTAATAATTTGCAGGGCTTCTTTCAGATAGGCCTTGCGGCAGAGGTGCCTAAGCGTATCCGGCTCATTTGCAATTCCATGTCGGCAGTACTTATCATCGATAATTTGAGTCTGCAGGTAGTTTTGTCTGCCATTGCGGTGGGTGCCGGTTAAATGCCCCGGGGCGATGTTATCTAATTGGGAAAGCTCAATGTCGTATGATTTTTTTAATTCCTCAAGTCTATGAAGCATTGAGTCAAAATCCAAGGAGTAAATACTCATTTTAGACCTCCTATGTAGTATAGAAAAGAAGCATTTTGGTTTTAATGCGACAATCTTCTGGTTTTTGGCCATCAATGTCGCATGAGAATAGAATTATAGTTTTTTGATGCGACAATTTTAGCTGGTTCATAAAGAAAAAAAGAGTAGATGTCGCATAAAGAACGACAAGCTTTATAGTGCATACGACATCTGTAAACATTATACATTTAATAAAATTTCAATTCAAGAAAAAATTTACAATAATTTAATATATTTACATTTTAGTCTTCCGCAGGTCCTGTCGTAAGCCGATCCAAGCCGTACCTTAACAAAAAATTATCTGGTGCTTCCCGGCAAGCCATAGTAAAATAAAAGGGGAGGTGGCACATTGAGACACACATCGATTTTAAACGATAAAATGAAAGAAGCAATTTCCTCGGTACTGCCTATAACCTGTATCGTTCTTTTGCTTTGCTTTACCATAACACCCGTTCCGAATCATATGCTCATGTCTTTCCTGACGGGGGCAGTAATGCTTGTGGCCGGCATGGCTTTCTTTACCGTAGGAGCTGATACCGCTATGACCCCCATAGGAAATAAGGTGGGAACATGTATAACCAAATCAAAGAATGTTTGGGTAATAGTATTTGTCAGCTTCATGCTGGGGGTGATAATAACCATTTCCGAACCTGACCTTAGTGTTCTGGCTAATCAGGTGCCCACCATACCCAATGCGGTGATAATCGGCACGGTGGCTCTGGGAGTTGGAATTTTTCTTGTGATCGCCATGCTGAGAATACTGCTGAGCATCAGTCTTTCGACTCTGCTCATCATTTTCTACATAATTGTTTTCGTGCTGGCAATGTTTGTTCCGCAGAATTTCTGGGCAGTTGCCTTTGATTCCGGCGGTGTGACGACCGGACCTATGACGGTGCCTTTCATCATGGCATTGGGCGTCGGTGTCTCCGCCATACGAAGCGACAGACATGCGGCAAACGATAGCTTCGGTCTGGTGGCACTCTGCTCCATAGGGCCTATAATTGCAGTTCTCGTGCTTGGACTTATTTTTCCGGCAGAAGGCACTTATGTCCCTGTGGAGATTCCTGAAATGGAAACATCAAAGGATATGATAGCTATTTTTGCCCGGGCCCTGCCCACATATATGGAAGAGGTGGGGGTTGCTCTGGCACCCATTGTGCTCTTTTTTGCCCTGTTTAATATATTTGTAATCAAAATGAAGAAAAGACCGCTTTTAAAGATTATATCAGGACTTGTGGCTACATATATAGGACTGGTACTTTTTCTTACCGGTGTAAATGTGGGATTTATGCCATGCGGCAACTATATAGGCAGGCTTATAGGAGAAAAGAACTATAATCTGATAATTATTCCTATTGCAATGTTGATAGGTTACTTCATAGTCAAAGCTGAGCCGGCGGTGCACGTGCTTAACAAACAGGTTGAAGACCTTACAGCAGGGTCTATTCCTGCCAGAGCTATGGAACTTTCCTTGTCAATAGGAGTTGCCATATCTTTGGCGCTGGCTATGATAAGGGTTCTCTCCGGGATATCGGTTATGTGTTTCCTGCTGCCCGGATATGCAGCGGCCCTTGCACTATCATTCGCCGCTCCCAAGATATTCACCTCCATTGCCTTTGACTCCGGTGGTGTTGCATCGGGGCCTATGACTGCGACCTTCCTTTTGCCTTTTGCCATGGGGGCATGCGAGGCTATAGGAGGACCTGACAGAATAGTCAGTGATGCTTTTGGGGTGGTAGCAATGGTCGCCATGACGCCACTGATAACTATTCAGCTCCTGGGGGTGGAATACAGACTCAGGACAGGGAAAGAGCAGGCGGCAAGAGAAAGGATATACTCAAAGATCAGCGTCTACACGGATGAGGATATTATCGAATTGTAGAAGGAGGAGGAAAGCTGCAACATGGAAGGATTACATCTGGTCATTGCCATAGCTGACAGGCATAATGCCGAAAGAGTCATAGGAGCTTTTCGCGAAAGCAATGTTTTTACCACGGATATAGTCTTGGGGACAGGGACTGCTCCGACGGAAACGCTGGACTATCTGTATCTGTCGCCAAGTGAAAAAGCCGTGGTTTTCGGAGTAGTAACCAATGGCGGTCTGCTGCCCCTGCTTAAAAACTTTAAGCGGAAGCTTTACATAGATGTACCGGGAAACGGAATAGTGGCTACAGTACCTTTGAACAGTATCGGGGGCAAAAGAAGCCTTGAATATATACTTGACGGCCAGACTCTGGATACATCCGTAAGGCGTATCAGAACAGCTGCGGCAGAGGAAAGAGAGGAAAGAATGTCTATAAAAACGGATTTTGAGCTGATTATGGTAATAGCAAACGAAGGCTACAGCGATATGATAATGGAAGCGGCCAGGGGAGCGGGAGCCGGCGGCGGCACAGTGCTCAAGGCCAAGGGAACCGGTGCGGAATACACAGAAAAGTTCTTCGGGTTTTCCATAGCCAGCGAGAAGGAGATGCACCTTCTGGTTACCCCGGCGCAGGGGCGTAATGCTATTATGAAGGCTATAATGGAGAAAGCGGGGCTTGACAGCAAGGCTCAGGCAATCGTATTTTCTCTGCCTGTCAGCAATGCTATCGGCCTCAGAATTCCGGAATAAAACAGGTGGCGGAATATTCTTATACAGGCCCAACACATAAACCCCGCCTGCTGTGTGGAATATAAAAATAGACCAGAACCGCAGCATCGGGGAATTTTTTGTGGCAAGAAACAAAAAATTGTGATAAAATACAGAACCTCAATATAAAATTTGTTATGTATACATAAACACAACAAAAAATCGTTGCAATTTACACACAGAGGGTATATAATGGGAATATCTTTACCAAGTTAAAGGAGGACGAAGGAAAAATGAAAAAGAAATTAGCGTTATTGCTGGTTTTAGTAATGCTGTTTACATTGTTTGCAGCAGGCTGTGGCAACACTGATGAAGGCGGCGACAAAGTTGTTAAGATTGGTGTATTCGAGCCTGCTACAGGAGATAACGGTGCCGGCGGCAAACAGGAGACATTAGGAGTTCAGTACGCAAACTCCGTTCAGCCGACAGTTGAGATCGGCGGAGAGACTTACACTGTAAAGCTGGAGATCGTAGATAATGAATCCTCACCTGAAAAAGGTGTATCAGCAGCTCAGAATCTGGTAACATCAGGTGTATCAATAATTCTCGGTACATACGGCTCAGGCGTTGCCATTGCAGCAGGAAAGACATTTTCCGACGCAGGAGTTCCTGCAGTTGGTATCACCTGCACAAACCCACAGGTAACACTTGGAAATGACTTCTATTACAGAATCTGCTTCCTTGATCCGTTCCAGGGAACTGTACTTGCAAATTATGCATGGGAGCAGGGACACACTAAGGCATATTGTCTCAACAAGATGGGTGATGACTACTCTGCAGGTCTCGTAAACTACTTCTCTAAGGCTTTCGAAGAACTCGGCGGTAAAGTAGTAAAGGAAGAATTTGAACAGGGTAATGCAGACTTTGCTGCTAATATCGCAACTGCAAAGAAGAATGGCTGTGACGTATTCTTTGCACCGGTATCAACAGAAGCGGCAGCTCTCATAATCGACCAGGCAGATGCTCAGAAGATCGGAATGCCTCTTCTGGCAGCGGATACTTGGGACTCCAACGTAATCCTCGGTGCTGCCAAGGGAACAGACCTTGAAATCGTTGTTACCACTTTCTATCAGGAAGGCGGCGACGAAACATTTGATAAGGGCGTTAAAGCATGGATCGAAGGAGATTCCACAAACCTTGCAAACAACGGCGGAAACTCAGAAATCGCTGCTGTAACAGCAATGGGATATGATGCATACTTCTTGGCACTTGAAGCCCTTAAGGCTGCAGGTTCCACAGATCCTGCAAAGGTTCAGGAAGTTCTTTCCGGCGTAACTTATGAAGGCGTTTGCGGCAAGATCGTATTCGGTGAAAACGGAGATGCTGTGAGAGACATGGCTGTTGTAAAGAAGTGCAACACTACTGACGGAGTTTGGGAATTCGTAAGCAACCAGTATGTAAAATAGAGGGAATCAATCATCCACTATTGATAAAGTAAATAATATTTGCTAAAATATGCAGCGGAAGCGGGAGAAGCATCTCCCGCTTATCGTTGCTTTTGCACATTTAATCGGGCCATTGCAAGGGAGAACGCCGCAGGGCCGCAGAAGATGATTTATGCGGTGCCTTTCGACATTCTCCTTTGCAATGGTAACATCAAAATCTGATTTGGAGGAACATAAATGAATTTTTTTGTTGAAAATCTGCCATATATATTGGCAGGTATCTCCGTCGGCGGACAGTACGCACTTATTGCCATCGGCTATACTATGGTTTATGGTATTTTAAGGCTTATCAATTTTGCTCACGGAGATATGTTTATGGTTGCCGGTCTGGTGATGGTTTACCTGGCTGCGTCGCTGCCGGTATATATCGCCATACCAATCGTTATCGTCTTTACTGTAGTACTTGGATGTACCATAGAAGTTGTGGCATACAGACCTTTAAGAAGTGCGCCTAGAATGTCTATTATGATTTCGGCAATCGGTGTCAGCTACCTGCTGCAGAACACGGCACTGTATGTGACGGGAGGATTGACTCAGACCTATCCTACCATTCCGTGGCTTGCAAAAACCGTAACGGTATTCGGTGCACACACCAAGATGGTGACACTGATTACGCCGGTGCTTACTATAGCACTTGTAATTGCTCTGGTGATTCTTATAAAGTACACAAAAATCGGTATGGCCATGAGAGCTGTTTCCAGAGACTTTGAAACATCTCAGCTTATGGGTATTGATATTAACCGTGTTATCACGGTAACCTTTATAATAGGTTCATTCCTGGCAGCCATAGGCTCCATTCTCTACTTCTCCAATTATACCGGAGTAATGCCGACATCAGGCTCCATGCCGGGGCTGAAGGCTTTCG
The DNA here is from genome assembly GCA_945644815.1 of uncultured Clostridia bacterium. GTDB lineage: Bacteria > Bacillota > Clostridia > Peptostreptococcales > Anaerovoracaceae > SUG1106. The sequence goes on along the minus strand of CALZFA010000008.1, from coordinate 6,212 downwards.
TAGCGGCGGTATTCGGAGGCATAGGCTCTATACCGGGAGCAGTTATAGGAGCTTTTATTATCGGCATCTGCGAGAACATCATAAAAGGAATGGAGCTGACCGTATTTTCCAATGCTTTTACTTTCGTGCTCCTCATCATAATTCTTATGGTTAAGCCGACGGGTCTCTTCGGTGAAAAGAATATTGATAAAGTATAGGAGGTGGATTAAATGACAGAATTAACAAAAAGAAACAAATCCATCCTCAGCGTTATTGTGTGCGCAGTCTTTCTGGCAGCAGTCTATATAGGGGATATGCTTGTGCCGCCCACATCAGGTATGAGAATGCTTTTTACTGTACTTGAAAAAGGGTCCGTGTATGCGTTGGTAGCTGTTTCCATGAACCTTCTTAACGGTTTCACCGGTCTGTTTTCTCTTGGGCAGGCAGGATTCATGCTTATAGGTGCATATATATACGCTATTTTTTCCATCCCAACAGCAATGCGGGACAGTGTTTACCAGTATTTTGAGGGTGGACTGATAAAATTTTCAGTGACTGAAAACCTTGGTAATGCTCTGGGGACGGTTATGGGTGACTTTGGTGTAATGCTGGGAGAGCACATAGGAATGATTTTTCTCATGCTGTGTGCAGGTATTCTGACGGCAGGTGTAGCGGCACTGATAGGCCTTCCGGTGCTTCGGCTGAAAAGCGACTACCTGGCAATTGCTACTTTGGGATTCGCAGAAATACTGAGAGCTTTCTTCCAGTGGAAGGCTGCAGGACCTATCACAAACAGCTCCAACCTTCTCAGGAGTTATACAACATATGAGACACCGCTTTTCCCTGTTATAGCGGCAGGGCTGTGCATCGCGTTTATTGTGCTGCTCATTAATTCATCCTACGGCAGAGCCTTTAAGGCCATCAGAGATGATGAAATAGCGGCAGAGGCTATGGGAGTCAATCTGTTTAAACATAAGCAGATGAGTTTTATAATCAGCTCCTTCTTCGCAGGACTTGGCGGAGCACTTCTGGCAATGTTCCAAAGTTCGGTAGCTTCAACTCCTTTTACCTCCAACATGACCTACGAAATACTCTTGATTGTGGTTATCGGAGGTATTGGTTCCGTCACCGGTTCCATTATAGGAGCGTACCTGTTTGTGGCCTGCTCCGAATGGTGGCTGAGAGGTCTTGATTCGGGAGCTTTCCTGGGAATCAGCGCGGGCTTCATGCGTCCCGGCTTCAGAAAGGTAGTGTTCGCGGTAATAATCATGTGTATCGTTCTTTTCTACAGCCGTGGCATTATGGGTAATAAAGAATTCAGCTGGGAAGGTCTGGTGGGCTTCTTTAAGCGCATTTTCAGCGGAAAGAAAAAAACTTCAGAAAAAAATCACAAGACAAACACAGATAAAGAGAAGGAGGCACGATAAAATGAGTAAGGAAAATGTATTGCGTGTTTCCGACATAACCATGCAGTTCGGAGGTGTTGTGGCCGTAGATGATCTGAGCCTTGAGGTAAACAAAGGTGAGATAATCGGGCTTATAGGTCCAAACGGAGCCGGCAAGACGACAGCTTTCAATGTTATCACCGGAGTGTATGCACCTACCAACGGAGCGGTTGAGCTTAACGGAGAAATCATCGTGGAAAACTGCCCGCAGGGTAAAATGAAGACTCTCTATAAGGGCAAAAACAATGGAAAATATAAGGATGTCAAGGTTCTTACACCTGATAAGATAACCAAGCTGGGAGTAGCCAGAACTTTTCAGAACATCAGGCTGTTTAAGGGTATGAGCGTATTTGAAAATGTGCTGGTTGCAATGCATATGAATCTTGAATCGGGCGTATTCGGCGCAGCCTTCCGCAGCGGTAAAGCAAAGGCTGAGGAAACGGCCATGCGCGAAGAGGCTATGAGGCTGCTTAAGATGTTCGGTCTGGAAAAAAACAAGGACGACCTGGCAACATCGCTTCCTTACGGCAAGCAGAGACATCTTGAAATTGCCAGAGCTCTGGCAACTAAACCTAAATTGTTGCTTCTCGATGAGCCAGCAGCAGGCATGAACCCTCAGGAATCGGCGGAACTTATGCATTTGGTGGAAAAAATCAGAGATGAGTTTGACCTTTCCGTGCTTATGATAGAGCATCACATGCAGGTGGTAATGGGCATCTGCGAAAGAATTTACGTTTTGGATTACGGCGCACTTATCGCCCAAGGTAATCCTGAAGAAATTCAGAATAACCCGAGAGTAATCGAGGCATATTTGGGGGTGGATGAATAATGTTAAGCATAAAAGGATTACACGTATATTACGGTGGCATTCATGCCCTCAGAGGTATAGATTTAGACGTTCCTGACGGCCAGATAATTTCCCTTATCGGCGCCAACGGGGCCGGAAAATCTACCACTCTTAAATCCATCATGGCAATGGTTCCTAAGACAGAGGGAACTGTCATGTGGAACGACAAAAACATTACCAATGTGCACACGAGAGAGGTGGTAGGACAGGGGATTGTTCTCTGCCCTGAGGGAAGAAGGGTCTTTCCTGACCTTACCGTAGAGGAAAACCTGAGAATCGGTGCATACCTCAGAAAAGACAAGGATGGAATCCAGAAGGATAAGGACTGGGTCTATGAGCTTTTTCCGAGAATGAAAGAGAGAGAATGGCAGCTGGCGGGAACACTTTCCGGGGGCGAACAGCAGATGCTTGCCGTGGGAAGAGCTCTTATGTCCAAGCCTAAACTTCTTATGCTTGATGAACCGTCTCTTGGGTTGGCTCCGTTGGTAATCAGGGATATTTTTGCAATTATTAAGGAAATAAAGGCGGCAGGCGTGAATGTGCTTCTTATCGAGCAGAATGCCAAGGCAGCCCTTGAGATTTCCGACTTCGCATATGTTATGGAAACGGGTACTATTACCATGTCAGGTGTGGGCAAGGACTTGCTCAACGACGAAAGAGTTAAAAAAGCATATCTGGGAGAATAAGAAATATAGGGGGACAAACAATGTGTAAGGGCTTGAAAAAAGTACTTGCTCTGTTGCTTGCTGTTTCACTTACAGCAGGACTTACAGGTTGCACAACATATAACAACTTCAAAAACGCTTATCTTTCCGAAAATAAAACTGCCTCCGAAAGGACTGTAAAAATAGGCATATATGAGCCTGTGACAGGGCAGTATAAGGAACAGGGAAAGGAAGAAATTATCGGCATCGAGCTGGCCCATAAGCTTTATCCTTCTGTTTTAGGTAAGGAAATTGAGCTTGTCTATGCGGATAACAAATCCAATATGTATGACGGTGAAACAGCTATACAGACACTTCTTTCAGGGTCACCATCAGTAGTTCTGGGCAGCTACGGAGAAACTCTTACCCTTGTGGCAAGTGACTATATCAAGGCTACCAACACGCCGGCTATGACCATTTCAAGCACCAATCCGCTGATAACCTCCAACAATCCATACTATTTCAGTGCCGCATACACGGAAACGAAACAGGGAGACGCTCTGGCCGACTTTGCTTATACATCTCAAAAAAGAGATGTAGTAGCTACTGTAAGATTTGCCAATGACGATGTGGCTACAGCTACCATAAAGCGCTTTACAAACAGAATCAAGAATCTGACAGGCTCAAACAGCAGCGCTGCCGGAGACTTTGTACTTCCTTCAGATAGTCAGGATTATACCGAAACTATTGAAAAGATAAGAAGTTCGGGAGCTAAAGCTGTATTTGTGGCGCTTCAGCCGACAGCGGCAAAATCATTTTTGGAGCAGTGCGAAAAAAACAACCTGACACATGTGCTTTTTCTCGGTACTAAGAGTTGGGATGATGAGGAGCTGCTGAAATTCATAAAGGACAGCGCAAAGCTTCAGGCAGCATATTGTGTGGAGCAGCATCAGGCAAACAACTCCGAACTTTCCAGCATTTTCTTAAATGCCTATAAGACTGAATACGGAGATACTTCGGAGCCCACCGGCAATATGGCCGTTGCCTTTGATGCCTATGTTATGGCAGTCAAGGCCATAGAGGAAGCTTATAACAATCTGCTTAATTCCGATGTAGAGGAATTGGCGGCACAGGCCAAATCGGAAGCCGAAGCTCTGGCTATAAGAAATGCCTATCAGAAAGCCCTGGAAGAAGGAATTCCAAGCGGAATGCACATAAAAGAGGCTCTGAGCAAAATAAGCGATTTTCAGGGAGCTTCGGGCGTGATTAACTTTGGCGGCAAAAATGAGCCGACCAAGTCAGTAACAATAAACCATATACGTTCAGGAAAAGATATGCCTGTATATGTGGTGGGATAAGGGAAAGGAAATTATATAATGGAACAGAAGATTAAAGATGCTCTGGCACAGATCAGACCGTATCTGCAGAGAGACGGAGGAGACATTGAATTCGTAGAACTTACTGAAGACAACGTAGTTAAGGTAAGACTTCAGGGCCACTGCGCAGGCTGCCCGGGCGCACAGATGACTATAAAAGGAGTAGTTGAGAGACTCCTAAAGGAAAGCTACCCTGAGATTAAAGGAGTAGAATCGGTTCAGTAATGGATTATGAAAAGCACATTGAACTGAATAAGGACGAAATGATTTTCGCTCTCCGGGATGTTGTTCGTATCAACAGCGAGGAGGGCGAAAAAGTTATAGGCAGAAACGGAGAGCTCTATCCTTTCGGCAGCGGTGTTCAGGAGGCCTTGGAGAAGGTTCTGGCACTTGGGGAATCCATGGGCTTTTCTGCTAAAAATGTGGATAACTACGGCGGCCATATAGATTTTTCCGGTAAAACTGATCGTATTATGGGAATCATAGGTCATCTCGATGTGGTTCCTGCAGGAAGCGGATGGGATTTTGACCCTTATGGGGGAGAACTCTCAGAGGGAAAAATTTACGGAAGAGGCACCACTGACGATAAAGGACCGGTTATATCCTGCCTTTACGCCATGAAGGCTCTTAAAGATGCCGGATATGAGCCAAACTGCACCATCAGACTTATAATCGGTCTTGATGAGGAAACTCATTGGAAAGGCATAAAATACTATTTTGAGCATGAACAAAAACCAGATTTCGGATTTACTCCCGATGCGGATTTTCCTGTAATCAACGGTGAAAAGGGGATGCTGATCTTTGATTTTGCAAAGAAAATTACCCCTCCGCAGGGACAGGCAAAAGGACTTAAACTGAGATCTCTGAAAGGGGGTACGGCACCAAACAGTGTAGCTGATTCCTGCAGAGCGGTTCTTCGCAGTGATGAAGAAGGCACATACGACCTCATTAAGGAGATGGTTTACGGCTACAGGCAGGAGACGGGTTACAAACTCAATGTAAAGGGAGCAGGCAAATCTCTGGAAATTACTGCAGCAGGTGTCGCGGCTCACGGTGCCAAGCCGGAAAAGGGTCTTAATGCTATCAGCATCATCATGGACTTTTTGGGAAAACTTAACTTTGTCTGCGAGGACCATAATGAATTTATAGATTTCTATAACAAATATATAGGGTTCTGCCTTGATGGTTCACAAATAGGTGTGGACTGCAGCGATGAGCCGTCGGGCGGGCTTGTTTTTAATGTAGGAATGGCAGAACTTGATGGGGAAGCAGGAAAACTCACCATAAATATCAGATATCCGGTAACTGCAGACGGCGACGGGATACTTTCAAAGCTGACCTCTGTTTTAGACAGGTATGACATGGGACTGATCAGAGGTGAGCACAAGAAGCCGATCTATATGGAAATGGATAATCCTATGGTAAAGCTTCTCCTGGAGATATACAGAAAGCATACAGGGGATGAAAAGTCTCAGCCTCTCGTCATCGGCGGCGGAACCTATGCCCGCAGTGCGGAGAATGTCATAGCCTACGGAGCCCTTTTTCCGGGAGACCCCGATTTGATGCACCAGAAAAATGAGTGCATAACCGTAGAACGCCTTATGCAGATGACAAAAATTTATGCGGAAGCTATTTACAAATTAGCTTCCGGGGAATATAATATGTAGCGTACAAATGAAATCTGTTTCAGGGCGAGGTGAAAGTCCTCACCGGCGGTATAGTCCGCGAACGCACCCGGGCTGAGAGAGCTTCGGTGCGCCGATCAGGTGTAATTCCTGAACCGACGGTTATAGTCCGGATGGAAGAAACACGATACTTTGGCACCTGACTTTAAGGTGCGAATATGTATTTTTGTGTAACTTTTCAGAGCCTTGATTTTTATCAGGGCTTTCATTTTTCCTGACAGATTCCTACGAAAAAG
>CALZFA010000007.1 GCA_945644815.1 uncultured Clostridia bacterium | reverse complement strand
AAAACATGCTCATAAAGGATATATCGCGAAAAAAAATTGGTTTTCACGAAAAAAACACCTAAAAAACTGATAATTTCTTTACTTTAAGGGTAATAAGTTGTATAATATATTGCAATTGTTTGCGATTTTTGGTCAAAAAATCGTTTAAACCTTTTAAAAAACAGGTTTTTAATATTTAGGAGGATATATTTTAATGAAAGCAACATTTATTTCGAGAGAAAAGAACGACGTAAAGTTCACTATGGAATTTACCGCAGAGGAATTTGAAAACGCTCAGATTAAGGCTTACCAGAAAGCTAAAGATCAGTTCCAGATCGACGGTTTCAGAAAGGGCAAAGCACCGAGAAGCATTATCGAAAAGCATTACGGCGAAGGCGTATTCTTTGAGGACGCCATTGATGAACTGTTCAAAGAACACTACGGAAAGGCTCTCGGAGAGTTGGAGCTTGAGGTTATAGACAGCCCGGCAGCAGAATTCAGCAAGATTGCCAAGGGCGAAGGATTTACAGTAACCATAACCGTGCCTTGCTTCCCTGTTGTAGAAGTAAAGGACTACAAGGGTGTAGAGATAGACAAGATTGAGCAGGAAGTAAAAGACGAGGATGTAGAAAACGAAATCAAAGCACTTCAGAAGAGAAACGCCAGAATGATTTTAGTTGAAAGACCTGCTAAGGAAGGCGACACCGTACTTCTTGACTACTCCGGATTTATAGGAGATGAACAGTTTGAAGGAGGCACCGCAGAAAGACAGGAGCTTAAGCTTGGCTCAGGTATGTTCATTCCGGGATTTGAAGAACAGCTCATAGGAGCAACTCCGGGAGAAAAGAAGGATGTTGTAGTTACATTCCCTGAAGAATACCATGCAGAGTCTCTGGCAGGAAAGGAAGCGGTTTTTCACTGCCTTGTGCATGAAATTAAGGAAGAGCAGCTTCCCGAACTTGACGATGAATTTGCAAAGGATGTAAGCGAATACGACACATTAGAGGAATTAAAAAAGGCAAACAGGGAAAGACTAGAAGCATATGCAAAAGCAGGCAGTGAAAGCCAGATGAAGGATGCAGCCTTAGGAAAGGTTGTTGCGGCAAACGAAGTAGAAGTTCCGAGAGCAATGGTTGAGGACGAAATGGACAGAATGTGTCAGGAACTTGACCAGCAGCTGAGATATCAGGGCATGGGTCTTCAGCAGTACCTCCAGTTCACGGGAAAGGATATGGCTGCTTTCAGAGATGAATTAAGACCTGATGCAGAAAGACAGGTTAAGACCAGAATAATTCTTATGGGAATCGTTGAAGCAGAGAAGATTCAGGTTTCTCAGGAGGAAATAGAAGAAGAACTCAAGGTTATGGCAGCTCAGTATCAGATGACAGCAGATAAGCTTAAGGAAATGATCGGAGTTGAGAATCTTACCTTCTTAATGAAAGATTTACAGGTAAAGAAAGCAATTGAGTTCATCTTCGACAATGCCGTGATCAAATAGCATTGATGGAAAAAGAGCTTTAAATAACAGAAAGGGGTATGAAAGATGGCTTTAATACCATATGTAGTTGAACAGACAAGCAGAGGGGAAAGGTCCTACGACATTTTTTCAAGACTTCTCAAGGACAGAATTATATTCATAGGAGAACAGATCGATGAGCATCTGGCAAGTCTTGTGGTAGCTCAGTTACTTTTTCTGGAGGCTGAAGATCCTGAAAAGGATATTTGTATTTACATCAACAGTCCCGGCGGGTCTGTAACTGCCGGCATGGCCATTTATGATACCATGCAGTATATAAAGCCGGACGTTTCTACCATATGCATAGGAATGGCCGCAAGTATGGGCGCATTTCTTCTTTCTTCAGGAACCAAGGGAAAGAGATTTGCACTTCCTAATGCGGAGATTATGATTCACCAGCCTCTGGGAGGAGTAAACGGTCAGGCAGAGGACATAAAAATCCATGCCGAATGGATATTAAAGACCAGAGAGAAACTTAACAGGATTCTGGCTGACAACACAGGCCAGCCGCTGGAGAGAATTGAAAAAGATACTGACAGGGATAACTTTATGGGGGCTGAAGAGGCCGCAACCTATGGCCTCATTGATAAGGTTATCACACAGAGATAGGGGGGATTCAAAGACGTGAGTAGATATGACGAAAACAAACAGCTCAAATGCTCCTTCTGCGGAAAGCCGCAGAGTCAGGTAAACCGCCTTGTGGCGGGTCCCGGAGTGTATATATGTGACGACTGTATTCACATATGCATGGATATTCTCAAAGAAAACATACAGGATGAAGGAGAACCCGGGGCTGTAGCCAAGCCTTACAGACTGCCGAAACCGAAAGAAATCACCGATATTCTTTCTGAATATGTTATCGAGCAGGATCAGGCAAAAAAAGCTTTGGCGGTTGCCGTATACAACCATTATAAAAGAATTAATAACGTAAATAAGGAAGATGACGATGTAGAGCTTCAGAAAAGCAACATTGTTATGATAGGACCTACCGGTTCAGGAAAGACTTTGCTGGCACAGACCCTTGCAAAGATCCTCGACGTGCCTTTTGCCATTGCTGACGCTACTGCACTTACAGAAGCGGGATATGTAGGTGAGGATGTTGAGAACATTCTTCTGAAACTCCTTCAGGCGGCGGATTTCGATGTGGAAAAGGCTCAAAAGGGCATTATATATGTGGATGAAATCGACAAGATTTCAAGGCGTTCGGAGAATCCTTCAATTACCCGCGATGTAAGCGGGGAAGGCGTGCAGCAGGCACTTCTTAAGATCCTTGAGGGAACAGTGGCCAATGTGCCGCCACAGGGAGGCCGCAAGCATCCACATCAGGAATTTATTCAGTTTGATACCACCAATGTGCTGTTTATCTGCGGAGGTGCTTTTGACGGACTGGATAAGATAATTCAGAGAAGATTGGGAGACAAAGTCATCGGCTTCAACTCCGAAATCAAGCTGGAAAAGGCCGATGAATCAAAGCTGCTTTCATTGGTGCAACCGGAAGATCTGCTTAAATTCGGACTTATTCCGGAGTTTATCGGCAGACTTCCTGTAATGGTTACTCTTGATGAACTTTCTGAGGATGCCCTGGTGAGAATTATCACTGAACCGAAGAACGCATTACTCAAGCAGTACCGCAAGCTTTTAAGACTTGATAATGTGGATCTCGAAATCGAGCCGGAGGCCATAAGAGCTGTAGCAAAGAAAGCTATTGAGCGAAAAACAGGAGCAAGAGGTCTCAGAAGCATCCTTGAAGGAGTCATGACTGATATCATGTACGATATACCTTCCAGAGATGATGTGAAAAAGTGCATAGTTACCAGAGAAACCATCGAGGAAGGCAGCAGACCGACCCTGATTTTTGAAAAAGGTAAAGGTGCGACTTCAGACGGCAAAGAAAATATTGCATAATTCAATAAAGGTGAAACCCGGCCCAGGCTGGGTTTTACTGATAATTTAAACAAAGCGGAGGAAAAAACATGAAAGACAGGATTTTGATACCTTGCATACCATTGCGCGGGCTTTCGATCTTTCCGAGAACAATACTCCATTTTGATATTGGCAGAGAAAAATCCATAAAGGCTCTTGAAGCGGCCATGAACGGAGACAAGCTGCTGTTTGTTACTTCTCAGAGGGATGAAAACGTTTTGATTCCTACCCCTGATGATTACTATCATGTGGGAACGGTAGTCAAGGTTAAACAGATGCTTAAAATACAGGGGGATGCTGTCAGAGTTCTGGTAGATGGCCAGTACAGAGCGACCCTGGAGGAGATAATAACTGAAGAGCCTTTTATTCAGGCCGCAGTGGAAGAGGCGGATATTATTCCGGCCGATAACACAGAACTTGAGGTGCAGGCTATGATGAGGTCTGTTCTCTATGCTTTTGATGAATACATAGAGCTGAATCCGGCGGTAAAGGAGGAGGTTTATGATCTTATCAATTCCATTGAAGAACCGGATATCTTTGCGGATACCATAGCAATGCAGATGGATATAAAGGTTGCTGCCAAGCAGGAGCTGCTGGAAGCCTTTGATGTGAAAGAAAGGCTGAATATTCTCAATCGAATCATCTTGGAAGAAAACCAGATACTCAGACTGGAGCATGATATCAGCGAAAAGGTACAGGAAGCTGTAAAACAGAATCAGAAGGAATATATTCTGCGTGAGCAGATGAAAGCCATTCAGGACGAACTGGGGTACGGTGAGGAAGCTGCAGGTGAAGCTGCGAGATGGACCGAAGAGCTGGAAAAGCTGGAGCTTGATCCTAAAATTACAGAGAAAGTAAAGCGTGAAATCAACAAATTTGCCAAAATGGCACCGGGTTCTGCTGATGCGGCGGTTATCAGAAACTACGTGGAGACAGTTATAGGTTTGCCGTGGCATACTTCATCCAAGACAAATTCAGATCTTAAGAGAGCAGAAAAGATACTTAACGACGATCATTACGGACTGGAAAAGGTAAAGGAGAGAATTCTCGAATACCTGGCGGTGGTGCACCTTTCCAAAGCTCTTAAAGGTCCGATCATTTGTCTTGTAGGTCCTCCGGGAGTAGGAAAAACCTCTATAGCCCGTTCAATTGCAAGAGCTACAGGCAGAGAATTTGTGAGGATGTCTTTAGGCGGAGTGAGAGATGAGGCCGAAATCAGAGGACACAGGAGAACATACATAGGAGCCATACCGGGCAGGATAATAACCTCAATTAAGGATGCAGGAACCAACAACCCTGTATTCCTCTTTGACGAAGTGGACAAAATCGGTGCTGACTTCAAGGGTGACCCTGCATCGGCCCTTCTTGAGGTTCTCGACCCTGAGCAGAACAAAGACTTTACAGACCACTTCCTTGACCTGCCCTTTGACCTTTCCAAGGTGATGTTTATCACCACTGCCAACTCAACAGAGACAATTCCGAGACCTCTCCTGGACAGAATGGAGGTAATCGAAGTCTCCGGATACACAGAGGAAGAGAAAGTAAAGATTGCTCAGCAGTACCTCATACCTAAGCAGATTAAGGCTCATGGCCTTAAATCGAAGAATTTCGGAATCACGGAAAAGGGACTCAGAGACCTGATAAACTACTACACCAGGGAGTCGGGAGTCCGTAACCTTGAAAGAGAGATCGGAAGCCTTTGCCGTAAGGTGGCACGCAAAATCGTGACTAAAAAAGGAGTGTCTTTCCGGATTACTCCTTCAGGTCTTGAAGGATATCTGGGCAAGAAGAAATACAGATATGATGTGGTTGAAGGCGAAAGCGAGGTGGGAGTAGTAACAGGTATGGCCTGGACACAGGTGGGCGGTGATACTCTATTTATTGAAACCGCACTGGTACCGGGAAGCGGTAAGATACAGCTTACGGGTCAGTTGGGAGATGTGATGCAGGAGTCCGCCAAGGCGGCTATCACCTATATTCGCTCAATTGCGGCGGATTACAACATAGAAGAAGAATTTTATAAAAAGTATGATCTTCATGTGCACGTTCCGGAAGGAGCGGTTCCAAAGGACGGCCCTTCGGCAGGTGTAACCATGTTTACAGCCGTAATGTCGGTTTTGACAAATACACCTGTGAGAAAGGATGTGGCAATGACCGGAGAGATAACCCTCAGAGGCAAAGTTCTACCGGTAGGCGGAATTAAGGAAAAGGTGCTGGCGGCACATAGAGCAGGTATAAAGACCGTTCTTTTGCCAAAGGAAAACGAAGCGGACATAGATGAAATTCCGCAGGCAGTGAGAAAACAGTTGAAATTCATCCTTTTAGATAAGGCGTCATCAGCTCTTGATTACGCGTTTGCAGAAAAACCGAAAAAAAACAGGCAAGACGGACGTTAGCCTATGGAAAAAGGACAGGAAATGTAGTATGATAATAAAGAAAGCAGAGCTTGAGGCTGTAGCGGTGAAAAAAGGACAATATCCGGAGGACAATATGGAGGAAATTGCCTTTGCAGGAAGATCAAATGTGGGAAAATCTTCACTTTTGAACCTTCTTACGGGCAGGAAAAGCCTGGCAAGAGTTTCCGGAAGCCCGGGAAAGACAAGAACCATAAACTTTTACCGCATTAATGACCGGTTTAGAATAGTGGATCTGCCGGGATACGGATATGCCAGGGTATCCAGGAGCATCACCGAAAACTGGGGAGATATGATGGAGGAATACCTCCAAAACAGAACCGGCTTGAAAAAGGTAGTGCAGCTTGTAGATATCAGGCATGCACCGTCGGCTCAGGATGTACAGATGTATGAATATCTGAGACACTACGGATTGGACGGTCTTGTGGTAGCTACCAAGGCGGATAAAGTGTCCCGAAACGAAATGGCGAAATGTATAAAGGTTATCAGGCAGTCACTTAAGCTTGCACCGGAGGATCTGATTATTCCTGTGTCCGCGCTTAAACGCAGCGGTCATGACAGACTCCTTGCGGAGATTGAAAAAATTCTGGAGGAATAGATGCAGTTTTTGAGTCTCAGGTTTATAATAAACAGAATAAAGGCTATTTCCAGCATGATGAGAGATAAAACCGTTCCCAAACGAAAAAAAGCATTGGTGGTTTTTGGTCTGATCTACCTTGTCCTGCCGGTTGACATAATTCCGCCGGTATTGTTTCCTGTCGGCTTTCTTGACGACCTGGTGTTGTGGCTGTGGATTATATGGCATCTCAAGGATACGTTGGACCAGTACTGGGTAGGAGAAAAGACGGTAGACTATTCCGGAGACTTTAAATCTGAGAATCTCGTAGAAGGGGTAGAATACAAAGTGGATGCTGACGGCACCGAAGGAAGAAACGAGGAGTAAAAAACACGAAATGGACAACAATACAGTAGGAAAGATTTTATTTACCAGAGAGCAGATTGAAAAAAGAGCCGAGGAGATCGGAGCGCAGATTGCCAAGGATTATGAAGGTGAAGAGGTTTATCTTGTCGGAACCCTGAGAGGAGCCATTATGTGGATGGCAGATATGATGAAAAACATTACCAACGATGCGGAAATTGATTTTATTGTGGCATCCAGCTACGGCTCAGCCTCCACGACTTCGGGAATAGTAAAGATTAAGAAAGATCTTGACGGCGATATCTACGGAAAGAATGTAATAATAGTGGAGGATATCGTGGATACAGGTACAACCCTTAAATTCCTTAAGGAGCATCTTGCGGACAGAAATCCTAAGAGTATTAAAATCTGTACACTTTTAGACAAACCATCCAGAAGACTTGTGGATGTCAAAGCCGACTATATCGGGTTTGAGGTAGAAAATCTTTTCGTCATCGGCTACGGCCTGGACTATGATCAGAAGTACAGGAATCTGCCGTATATAAGCTATCTTGAAGGCTGACTTATTCCAAAAGATGAAGCCAAAACCTTCTTGAAATATATCAAATATTTTTATGCAAAGGAGATACATAGACCAATGGGATACCAAGTAAAAATCGGATTATCAAACAAGCATCTTCATTTAAGCGAAGAACATATTGAAGCATTATTCGGAAAAGGACATCAGCTTACTCCGACCAAGCCTCTCGTACAGCCGGGTCAGTTTGCCTGTGAGGAAAAGGTTGATATCGTAGGACCGAAATCAACTTTAAAGGGCATCAGAGTTTTGGGACCTGCCAGAAAAGAAACCCAGGTTGAGCTTGCAATGACCGATGCAAGAACAATCGGCATCAAGGCTCCTGTAAGAGAATCAGGAAAGCTGGAAGGAACTCCGGGATGCAGGATTGTAGGACCATGCGGGGAAGTTGAGATTGATCACGGTGTAATCGTTGCTTTGAGACATGTCCACTTAAACGATGAGCAGGCTAAAGAGGCCGGTGTTAAGGACGGAGATGTAGTCAGCATTAAGATTGAAGGTGAGAGAGGACTTGTTTTCGATAATGTGCTTGTAAGAGCAGGTTCAAAGCATGAGAGAGAAGTTCATCTTGACACTGACGAGGGGAATGCAGCAGGCTGCGGACCTGACAGCGTCTGCACAATTATTAAATAGTTACAGGTAATCAGCAAAATGGGGAAGGTGGTTCAGAAGCCCGGTCGGCTACTGACTGACTCCCCTTTCTTGCTGTTATTCAGGAAAAGTCTGATGGGGGGATTTAGAAGTGAAGATTTTTAATACAATATGCTCGGTAATTGTAATATTTACGGCTGCGGCTTTTATTCTGACCCTTTCCCAGAACATTGTTTTCAGATCGCCTGAGGTTTACAGCTTTTATTTCAATGATTCCCGTGCCGTGGGCAAAATTCACACTACACTTACAAGCGGAGAAATGTCCGATGAAATAGTTAGCTTTATAAATTCATGGAGACCGGAAAAGTTTGAGATTCTGGAGGATACAGGATATGATATGGAAAGCATATTCACAGATGAGGAAAGCATAAACATGATGGCGGTTAAAAGGGTTATGGATATGAGCGGGATAATTTTAATAGTCAGCCTGATTGTTACAGTGGCAATCTATGTCCATTTTCTCAGGCTCGGCAGGAAAAAGGTGCTCTCAGATATGTTCAAGGTGACCATTGCCCTTGTTATTGCAGGGATAATTGCAGAAATCTGGTTTATGGCAACAAATGGCGGGCGAATCATGGTAATGGCGGCCTTGAATATGGTAAGCCTGAAAGAAGATTCCCAGCTGACAATTCTCCTTGGAGCAGATTTTCTCAATATGGCTACAATGTTTCTGGTAGTGCTGACACTTATAGTTCTGGCGGTATGTGCATATGTAAACCGCATACTTACAAAACCGCCGCGAATCTTTTACTAGGAAGGGAGAAACGAAATGGTATATATTCATTTGGCATCAGGATTTGAAGAAGTGGAAGCCATAACAGCGGCGGACCTGCTCAGGAGAGCAGGCAAGGAGACACTGCTTGTTTCGGTTACCGGCGAAAAGACCGTTGAAGGTGCCCACGGCATAAAAACAGAGGCGGATTTGCTCTTCGAAAAAGCAGATTACAGCAACTGTGAGATGATTGTCCTTCCGGGAGGAATGCCGGGGACCGGCAATCTGGCCGCCCACATGGGACTTTGCACTAAAATAGAAGAGTTTAACTGCAACGGCAGGACCATTGCCGCTATATGTGCCGCACCTATGATTCTGGGAGGATTAGGTCTTCTTGAAGGAAGAAAGGCTACCATTTATCCCGGAATGGAAAGCTTTTTAAAGGGCGCCGTCTACGTTGATGAAAAGGTGGTTTCAGACGGAAATATAATTACATCAATGGGACCCGGAACAGCCATGGATTTCGGCCTTGCCCTTGTGGAGAGGCTTTGCGGTACAGCTGCCGCCCAAAAGCTTAGAGAGGATCTGATTTTTAACATATGAGCATAGATTACAAGGTGGACTACCACATTCATTCATATTACTCCGACGGAACTATGAGTCCGGTGGAACTGGTAAGAAAATACCACGACGAGGAATACGCCATAATTTCCATTACCGACCATGACGGTATTGATGGCGTAAAAGAAGCGCTCACGGCAGGAGAGGCGCTGCGCATTCAGGTAATTACAGGAGTAGAGTTTTCTACAGAATACGAGGGACATGAGATACATCTTCTGGGATACAGATTTGACCCTGATAATGTGGCTCTGAAAGATAAGCTGACGGAGCTGAAGGCAGAGCGAAGGGCGAGAAATATTCGGCTTGTTGCAAAGCTTTCGGAGATGGGTTACGATATTTCAATGGAAGAGCTGGAAAAAAGTGCGCCTAAAGGTTATGTAGGGAAACCGGTCATAGCCAGATTGATGGTGGAAAAAGGTTATATACCGACTGTTTCGGCAGCTTTTGAACCGGGCCGGATCCTCGAGTCGGAGGAGATCAAGGCCATAAAAAGAAAAAAGATGAATATCATAGATGCGATCGAGCTTATAAACGGTGCAGGAGGCATGGCGGTTATTGCCCATCCGGGAAAGATCAAAGGTCTGGGAGAAAAGGGTACTGTCAAGTACAGGGAAGCATTAGACGGACTGATTAAGGATCTTAAAAAGGCGGGACTTAAGGGAATAGAGTGTTTCCATCCTGCACATTCCGAAGAGGAAAAGATGAATTTTGTGAATCTGGCGGCAAAATATCATCTTCATATAACCGAAGGTTCGGATTACCACGGATAATAATGAAAAAATCGTTGCTTTTTAGACGAATTTAACATATACTAAAGGTAGAAAATCAAATAGCACGATGCAGAGGAGATTGAGACGCGTCTTAAATGAAGGTAGGAAAGCGGTGGGAGCCGCCCAGGCCGCCTTTGTTTTGGCGTGTTTTTTGTTGCAATAAAACAGAAGGAGAAGAAAATGTATAAGATAGCTATTATCGGTGGCGGCGTAGTCGGAGGGATGATTGCCCGGGAAATGTCAAAGTATGATGTACGACTGGTGCTTTTGGAAAAGGAGAACGACGTAGCCATGGGTCAGTCTAAGGCTAATAGCGGAATCGTTCACGCAGGCTATGATCCGGAGCCCGGCAGTCTCAAAGCTATACTCAATGTGCGTGGTTCGCAGATGATGGAGGAAATCTGCAAAGAACTGAATGTTAAGTACAGAAAGAACGGAACTTTGGTTGTAGGCTTTGATGAGGAGGATATGAAAAGACTTGGTCAGCTTCTCGAAAGGGGAAGGAAAAACGGCGTAGAAGGTCTTGAAATTATTGATGGTGAAACTGCCAGAAAGATGGAAAGAAATCTTTCTGAGAAGATTATAGGCGCCCTGTATGCGCCGACAGGGGCTGTAGTGTGTCCTTATGAGCTGACTACTCATTCCATAGGAAATGCTATGGATAACGGAGCGGAGCTTCTGACGCAATTTGAAGTGACAGAGATTAAAAAAATTGAAAATGACGGCAACAGGCAGAGAACTTATTTTTACGAGATAACTGCATCCGACGGCAGAAAGATTCAGACCGAGTATGTTGTAAATTGTGCCGGAATCCATTCCGATGAGGTTGCAAAGCTTGTGGGGGACTGTGAATTCAGCATAACTCCGAGAAGAGGTCAGTATCTGCTTCTTGACAAGGAAGCGGGCGGTCTGGTGAATGCTACTGTTTTCAGGACACCTACGGTCATGGGCAAGGGAGTACTGGCAGTGAGAACAGTAGACGGCAATATACTTCTGGGACCTACATCTGAGGATATAGAAGACAAGGAAGATAAAGCTGTCACTGAAGAGGGGCTTGCATCGGTAATAGCAAGGGAAGCTGAATTTTTTGATGATATTCCTATGGATAAGGTGATAACTCAGTTTACCGGTCTGCGTGCCCACGGTAATACAGGAGATTTTATAATTGAAAGCCCTGAGGCAGGTTTTATCAACTGTGCCGGAATAGAGTCTCCCGGGCTTTCTGCATCACCTGCAATTGCAGAAATGGTGGAAGAGATGCTTATTGAGGCCGGTGCGACAGGAAAGCTTAAACAAGATTATAGACCGGAAGTCAAAGGCATAATCCGCTTTAAGGATATGACCGCCGAGGAAAAAAACCGACTGATCGCCCAAAATCCTGCATACGGCAGAGTAGTGTGCCGCTGCGAGGAAATAACCGAGGGAGAAATTTTGGATGCTATAAGGCGCAATCCTCCGGCTCGCGATGTGGATGCCGTGAAAAGAAGAACCAGAGCAGGAATGGGACGATGCCAGGGAGGCTTCTGCATGCCGACTGTTGCAGAGCTTTTGGCTGAGGAACTTGGGATACCTTTTGAAAAAGTAACCAAATCGGGAGAAGGCTCGGAGATAACCTTTGAGAGGACAAAGACCGGAGGTGATAAATGATGAAAGCAGCAAACACACTGAAAGCAGATGTGGTAGTTATCGGCGGAGGTCCTGCCGGAATGAGTGCAGCTGTAGCGGCAAGAGAAGCAGGTGCAGAAGAAGTTGTAATTATAGAACGCGAATCGAGACTGAGCGGAATACTACAGCAATGTATACACAACGGTTTCGGACTGCACAAGTTCAGAGAAGAATTGACAGGACCCGAATACGGTCTTCGTTACGAAGAAATGGTAAAAAAGCTTGACATTATCGTTATGACGGAAACTATGGCGGTGGATATTACACCGGGAAGGGTGGTAACTGCAGTCAGCAAGGAAAGGGGTTATTTCAGTATAGATGCCGGAGCTGTAGTTCTGGCAATGGGATGCAGGGAAAAATCACGCGGTGCACTTAGCATACCGGGGACCAGACCTTCAGGGGTGTTTACTGCAGGAACGGCCCAAAAGCTTGTTAACATCAAGGGATATATGCCGGGTAAAAGAATAGTGATTCTTGGTTCCGGAGATATCGGTCTTATAATGGCGAGAAGAATGACTTTAGAAGGAGCTGAAGTAAAGGCGGTCTGTGAGATAATGGAAGACTCAGGCGGTTTGACCAGAAATATTGTTCAGTGCCTCAGAGATTTCGATATTCCGTTGATGCTTCGCCATACGGTGGTGAAAATACACGGAAATAAACGTGTGGAAGGAGTGACGGTTGCTCGGGTAGACGAAAACCTCAAACCGATTCCGGGAACACAGGAATATATAGAATGTGATACCCTGATGCTATCGGTAGGACTGATTCCGGAGAATGAGCTTAGTAAAAAAGCCGGAGTGGAAATTGACCCTAAAACAAGAGGACCTGTGGTGGACGAAAACAGGCAGACCAAGGTTCCGGGAATCTTTGCATGTGGCAATGTTGTAAAAGTTCATGAGCTGGTGGATTTTGTTTCCGATGAAGGTGAAACAGCAGGAAGAGCAGCGGCCCTTTTTTCTCAGGGAAAGTCTCTTTCTGTCAGCGAAAGCCATAAGAATTCAAACTCACATAAGTCAGCTGTGTCCGTACCACGGGAGCAGAAAAAAGGTGTGAAACATCTCCAGGGCAGTGGCGGCAATACTGTAATATGCACTATATGCCCTATGGGATGCAAGATTACCGTAGATAAGAATATGAATGTATCGGGGAATACCTGCAGTCGAGGTGAAAAATATGCCATTCAGGAGGTCACGGCTCCAAAGAGAACTTTGACTACAACTATGTACGCAGAAGGCGGAACAATGGTGCCGGTTAGAACCGATAGCCCCGTTCCGAGGGAAAAGCTTTTCGATTGTATGGAAGAGATTAATTCTAAAACCTTAATATTGCCAATCCGGTCCGGAGATATTATAATAGAGAATATAGAAGGGACCGGGGCAAATGTTGTGGCCGCCGGGTCATTTCTATGATAAATATACAGACAGGAGATAAAGAGATGTCTTTATTTGCAAACAGAAAAGTAGCTGCGGCAGTGAGAACCGAAGACGATTTTCAGGCTGCGTTGGCTTCCAAGGTGGATATTATCTTTCTGCTTTATTCAGATTTGCTTACCATAGAAAGTCAGATTGCCAAGGCTCATGTAGCCGAAAAAAAACTGTTTATCCACATGGATTTTGCTGAGGGAATAGGTAAGGACAGAGTGGGACTGGAATTTGTAAAGCAAAAGGGTGCAGACGGAATTCTGACCACTAAGACGGGAATGATAAGACCAGCAAAGGAAGTCGGACTCATTACGGTTCAGCGTTTTTTTATTGTGGACTCACACTCGGTTGACACGGCGGTGGATTCTATCAGAATAGCAAAGCCCGATATTGTTGAAATAATGCCGGGCGTTGTATGCAAGAAAATAGCAGAATTTTCACAGAAGGTTAATACGCCTATACTGGCCGGCGGTCTGGTCGAATTCAGGGAGGATGTAGACAAGGCTATAGCGGCAGGAGCAAAGGGAATTTCAACAGCCGACAGAGATTTGTGGAACTATATATAGTGAAGGAGTATAGAAAATGAAGATCAAATTTTGCGGAGCATCTATTGGAGTAACAGGATCATGTCATCTTTTAACAACTGATAATCATAAGATTCTGCTGGACTGCGGTCAGTTCCAGGGCGGTAAGGAAATGGAAAAGCTTAATGAAGAGCCTTTCCCTTTTAATCCTGAGGAGGTTGAGTGTGTAATACTCAGCCATGCGCACATTGACCACTGCGGAAGACTCCCTCTGCTGACGAAGAGAGGATTCAAAGGGGCAATTTACTGTACCGACGCCACAGCGGACCTTCTCGACGTAATGCTTAAGGACAGTGCGTACATTCATGAAAAGGATGCTGAGTGGCAGTCAAGGAAAAATGCCAGAACCGGCAAGCCGCCTGTAGAACCTTTATATACTGTCAAAGATGCAGAAAACGCCTTGAAGCTGGTAAAACCGGTGTTATACGATCAGCTTTTAGAGATTAACGACCAGGTGAAAATTGTTTTTAACGATGCAGGGCATATCTTGGGTTCGGCAATTACCGAAATATGGGTGACAGAGAATGATGTAACTTCTAAAATAGTCTTTTCAGGCGATCTTGGCGTGATGGATCGGCCTATCCTGAGAAATCCGGTAAAGATAAAGAAAGCCGATTATGTTATTATGGAAGCTACTTACGGCAACAGACTTCATCCTGCCAATGCAACCAGCATTGACGAGCTTATCAGTATTGTTCTTAAGACAATCAAGAGAGGAGGAAGCGTCATTATTCCTTCCTTTGCTGTAGGCAGAACTCAGGAGTTGATTTACCAGTTCAATATGTTCTATGAACAGCATCCGGAATATGCCGAAGTGCTGGACAAGGTTAATGTTTACATAGACAGCCCTATGGCTACTACTGCCACAGAGGTATTTAAAAAGAATGCACAGGTTTTTGATGAGGAAACCAGAAATTACATACTGAGCGGAGATAACCCTCTTGACTTTAAGAATCTCAAGTTTACCAGGAATACGGCAGATTCACAGATGCTTAACAATGACAAGACACCTAAAATCATTATCTCAGCCAGTGGCATGTGTGAGGCGGGGCGTATCCGCCATCATTTGAAGCACAATCTCTGGGACAGCAGAAACAGTATAATTTTTGTAGGATATCAGGCAGAGGGAACTTTAGGCAGACTGCTTATTGAAGGCGCCAAGGAGGTTAAGCTCTTTGGAGAGACTGTAATGGTAGCTGCGGAGATTTATAATCTTCAGGGTTTTTCGGGACATGCAGACCAGCAAGGTCTTTTAGACTGGTTGGGAGGGTTCCAGACTCCGCCAAAGGAAATATTTATTGTCCACGGTGAGGAAGAGTCCAAAAACGACTTTGCAGCAAAAATAAAAGAGGTTTACGGCTATGAACCTACTGTTATAAATTCTAATTCGGAATTCGATCTGCCGTCAGGAACATGTCTGAGCAAGGACGAAGTGGTAGAGGATCTTATGGATGATGAAGATGTTTCAACTCTCAGGGCAAAGATTGATTCAATTCAATCTCAGCTGGGCGGCATCCTTGAAAACGCAAAAAATGTGGTGGATAAGAAAGCCTCCAACGAAAAACTGCAGCAGATCAATAATATAGTGTTGGAAATCGAAAAGGCCTCCCTGAATCTTGGCTCGTCTATCACGGCAGAGGACAGGGATACAACCCCGCTCAGTGAGCAGTAGACAGGAGAACTACATGAAGAATGTAATCGTAATAGGAATTGCTGGTGGAACATGTTCCGGTAAGAGTACCCTCATACGAAAGATAAAGGAGGAGTTTGGGGACGCTATTACAATGCTCAGCCATGATTTTTACTATAAGGAGCATAATGATATTCCTTTTGAGGAAAGAAAAAAGCTTAACTACGATCACCCTGACTCCTTTGATACGGATCTGATGATAGGGCATATCAGACAGCTGATAGCCGGAGAAAGTATTCAGAGACCGGTATACGACTTTACTATACACAATCGAATCGATGAGACTGTTACAGTAATGCCGTCTAAGGTTATAGTAGTAGAAGGAATTCTTATATTTGAAAACAAGGAACTGCGCGATATGTGCGATATAAAGGTATTCATCGATACGGATGCCGACGTACGCATAATCAGAAGAATAGTCCGGGATGTGAGTGAAAGAGGCAGAACACTTGAATCGGTAGTCACCCAGTACCTTACAACGGTGAAACTGATGCACGAGCAGTTTGTAGAACCGAGCAAAAAGTATGTAGATATTATTATTCCGGAGGGAGGCTATAACAAGGTCGCCCTTGAAATGCTCAACGAGAGGATCTATGCTCTTTTGAAAGGCAGTGAACAGAGTGAAAGTTAATTCTGACGCAAACAGAAAAAATAACACATTGCTGTATATATTGTTTGTGGCACTGGCCCTGTTATGGGGCCTGTCTTTTTTAGGAACAAAAGTGGCATTGACTGAGCTTACACCTATAGAGGTGTTGGCAGTGCGGTGGGGAATGTCTCTGATACTTTTTTGCATTCTGTCGGGTACCGGAATCATAACGGTAAATTACCGCGGAAAAAATATAAAGCTTCTTTCGGTGGCCGTAATGATACAGCCGTGCATTTATTCTATTATGGAGACATGGGGAATAAACCTGACCACATCATCGGAAAGTTCAATTATTATTGCTGTGATTCCGCTTATGGTGGTGCTGGAAAGCCTTTTATTTTTAAAAGAAAAAATTTCACGGAGAACATGTATCGGTATTTTCACCGGCTTCTCAGGCGTCGTTACAGCCATTATCATTTCTCCGGAATTCTCAACAGGAGGAAAGCCGGCGGGGTACCTGTGTCTTATAGGGGCGGTGACTGTGGGAGCGTTATATACCATTATTTCCAACAGACTGGGGAAAGAATTTTCAGCAATGGAAACGACATTTGCCCTTGCTGCTGCAGGCGGTGTATTTTTTAATTTGCTTTCCTTGCTTCAGGGAAACGGGCTGCATCCGTACAGAGTGTTTTTTGCAGGGGGAACATCCACATGGGCGCTGCTTTACCTGGGGATAGGATGTTCTTTCACCGCTTATTTGATTTTCAACTATATCCTTTCCAGACTTAAAGCTGAACTGGCATCGTGCATACAGACCAACTCTATCACTGCTGTCGGAGTGGCAGCCGGAATAATCTGGGGTGGTGACAGCTGGGGATGGTATACCGTTGCGGGTATGCTCATGACTATTGCGGGCATTATTATTGCTTCCAGAGATGTGAAATAAAGTTTTATATTGACATTGATGTAATAATATGGTAGAATTCAAATAGGGAAAGAGTTTGAACGCGTAGCAATAATAACTATGGGGGAGAACTTATGAAGGATTACCAACAGAAGAGAATGAAGAATCATGTACTGCCACAGCCCGTTTACAGGCAGGCTCTTTGGGCAGTAAAGGATCTGCTTAGAATGAAGAGAAGACTCAGTGAACTGAGAAGTGAAGCCTATGCAGTCGGTGGAAGGGATTTTTTGAAACCATGTGCCGGTTATGGCTCCGGTTTTGTGTGCGATGTTACGGGAAACAGAGCCGCACAGATAGCAAACCTTTCCTGGCGAATCGATGCCATAGTAAATGCTTTGAATGCTTTACCGGAAAAGTATCGCGAGGGCATAGAACGTAAAATGGTTTATGATGTGCCTTATAGCGATGACTATCACCCGAACACATGGAAGCGGTGGCAGCAGGTGTTCCTGTATAATGTGGCCGTAAACCTGAGCATACTTTAAATACAAAAAAATGAAAAAATGTAAATTTTTTTCTAAATTGTGCTGAAAGTAATGTTTTAATGTGTTATTATGATATTGCAGGAAGCTGTAAACAGACGCTTTGCTGTCCTAAGGGACGGCAGGCGTCTTTGTTTTTAGAAAGGAGTGTGATGCCGTGAAAAGAAGAATTGCAGGCCTAATGCTTGTAGTGCTTTCTGTATGTGTCCTGGGATTTTGGGAATTCTGGGGCAGAGAAAACATTACTTATGACAGAGTGCTGGTGCTTAAAGAATCATTACCCGAAAACACACTGATATCTGCTGATATGTTCAGGGTAAAAAGAGTAGAGAAAGCGGGAGAAGGCGCTGTTACCGAAGACCGAATAGATGAAATTTCGGGTCTTGAGACTGCACAGTTTATTCCTGCAGGTACGGAACTATATCGGGAGTATTTCCGGGAGTCGATATTTGCTGTAGGAGAAGAAAAGGGACGGTACATACTGTCAATACCGGAACAGTGGCTGAAAGCCTTTCCGCAGACACTCAGACGAGGCGACAGAGCTTTTTTTTATTGCGGAGGAGAGCCGGTTACGGATGCAATCGTTGCCTATGTGAGAGACGGAACCAATCAGGAGGTTCATTACGGAGATGATGAAAGACTGACAAGCTCATCTTCGGTGAGTCTTATTGAAATTGTCGCCACAAAGGAGCAGGCTGCCTTGCTGGCAAAACTCGCAGAAAAGGGCAATAAGTTTGTGGTGCTGTATTGTTGAAAATGAAAGGAGAGAGATTTCCATATGACCTTTGAAGAAGTATGCCGACGCGTGGAGGCGGAACTTGAAAACCGATGGAAATCCGCGGAAGAGGCGGACAGAATAATACGGCTGGAGAAGGAGAAAAGAGCCATAATGGGATTTGAGGAGGAAGCAGAGGAATACAGACGTCTTATCGGGCAGATAATATGTGATGAAAACCTTGAAACTGAAGAGTATCCAAGCTGGTACAGGTCTCTCAACGAAGGTGTTTTTAATGAACTTTACGGATTGGCGGGGCTTGCTCCATGGGCTTATGATGAGACGGATAAATACAAAAATTCATCCTCTGCAAAGCTCATAGGCGACAGACTGTACTGTCTTATTGACGGTGTGTCACGGCTGCAGCCGCAGACTATCAGTGCCCGACGCAGGGAGCAGCTAAAACGTGCACTGCTTATGTCCGACCCACGGGAGAGACTGGATGTTGGATTTCATGAAGTTTATCTGAGGAACGGTATAAGAATCACTGTTTATTCCGGTGAACGAACCAAGGACGGACAGGATGTAATGGTGTTCAGAAAGTATATTATGCAGAATTACAACTTTGAAGAACTTGCACGTATGGGGACAATTGAGAAGGAAGCGGCAGAACTCTTTAAGACCATGGTGGATATCGGATTCAATGTACTTTTTGCCGGTCCGGTCAGATCAGGAAAAACAACCTTTATGCAGGTGTGGCAGTGCAGCGAAAAAAAGGATCTGGAAGGTCTGGCAATTTCCACTGATCCGGAAACACCATGGCATATTCTCATGCCGGATGTACCGCTGATGCAGCTTGTGGCAGATGGCAGTGACCTTGAAAACCTGACAAAATCATTACTCCGAGGAGACAATGATTACGTAATTTTAGAGGAAATGCGAGATGCGGTCGCTTACAGGCTTGCTCTCGATATTATATCCACAGGCACCCACCGGAGTAAAGCCACTGTCCATACATCTGATCCTGTCAATTTGCCTTTCAGAATGGCTTCACAGATCTGTCAACAGTATGGAGGAAGTCTGCAAGGAGTAATCCAGCAGATTTTCAGCGGATTCGCATATGTGCTGGAACTATGCAGCAGGGAGGATAACCGCAGCGAAAAGAGACTTAAGGCCCTCTGGGAATACTGCTACGACGCTTCTTCGGATCTGCCGTCGGTTCATCTGATATGTCGATATGATATAGCAGCAGATAAGTGGCAATGGAAATATCATTTAGGCGAAGACAAAAGAAAAACAGGAAGCCTTTTACCGGAATCCGTGAAAAAAATGGAGGAGATTATGAAAAAACTTGAAGAACGCAATCCCATCAGAGAGAACACTGTAATTTATCCACGGTATTACAGACCCTATATTGCAGAAAATCCTGAGAGGTTCAAACCATGATGGAAATTCTATTGTTAGTGTTGCTGGCTGCAGGATTTATAATCATAATGTGGGATTCCGTCACGGAACTGGCATTTTTGTGCCGAGAGAGGTTAAAAAGGTGGTCTATAGGATTCAGGGAGGAGTCTAAAGACCAAAGACAGATTAAAAAAAGCAAGGGAATGCTTGAAGGAAGGTTATATGATCATATATGCTTTCTTTTGCAGATTACGCTTGGCATGGGAACTGCAAGAAGCATAAGAGCATTTGCGTCAGCATCTTTTATTTTAGCCGGAGGTACACTGTTCTCTTTATTCGGAAAAGTACCACTGCCTCTTTCTGCCGGAGCAGCCATCTGCACAGGACTTATGCCTTACAGCCTTCTTAGGCTAAGACTTCAGAAGCTTCGAGTTAACAGCTCCAGAGAAGGGGAAATTCTCATTACGGAGCTTCTGGAAAACTATAAAATTGAGTATTTCAATATGCAGCAGGCCATAGAAAAAACGGCTTCGACCATAGAGGATGCACCTAATTCAAAACGGCTGCTTCTTAATCTTGCAAAAGGGCTCAATACTGCGGAAAAAGACCGCATAGGCAATCTGTTACGCGAATTCCGTCTTTCCATAAATACCTCATGGGGCAATATTCTGACAACAAATATGAGTTTTGCACTGACATCAGGTGTGGAAGTGACGGAGGCTCTTACTGATCTGGCGGATACAATAAAACAGGCACGCAGGGTAAACGAATTTGCAAGGCGCGAAAACAATGAGGCAGCCATGATACTAAAGTATCTGGCTCCGTTGACATACCTACTGACAGCAGCAGGAGGAATTAAGCTTTTCGGCATTACGGCAGAAAAGTTTTTTTATTATCAGTTTGAAACGGAGGCGGGACTGACTTGGTTTACAATTTCTATAATTATTTACGCGGCAGGATGTCTGTTAAACACCTGCCTTTCTTACGCAAAACTAGATCTTTGAAAAAGTACGGTGCTATGGACAGAGAACTCTATGGGAGCGCTGTTACTCTGAAAAATCTTGCACTGGTGCAGAAAGAAAAACCTCTCTCCGCAGATTATATTTTCCAGTCACTTATGGATAATTCACTGGCACTGAGACCTGCATATGAAGAGATGATAACTCTTTACCGAAACGGAAGGGATGAAGAAGCCTTTAAGGCATTTGGAAATATAGCAGGAAGCCGTGCCGGTCGTAATTTTGCTTCTGTGTTGTCAAAGATAGACAGAATTAATCCTGCAGAGACGGTAAAGCAGATGGAGGTGTTTCAGAATATGATGGCTGAAGAAAGAATGACGGCTGCAGTAAGAGCAGCTCAGAAAAACAGTGTGCTGATTACAGCATTGGCATCGGCGTCCATATTTGCGCTTTTAATAAACTTTGCGGTAGTAGTGGTGTTCATGGATACCTTAGGGATGCTTGGACACCTGTTTTAGTAATCTTCTTAAAATTTAAGATGTTAAAAAGGAGGTAAAGAATGAAAAATCTCATAATTATTATAGGAACCATTCTTCTTGGAGCATTTATAGTCAATTCATTGGTGCTGGGTGATGACAATTCACTCAAGTCGGCTGCAGGCAGCATTATGGAAGAGGGAACCAAAGCCATAATGGACAACATCGATTTTTCCGGTGCAGACGGCTCCGGAGGAGGTGGTAACGATTCGGGAGGTCATCAGTGAAACAGTTAATCATAATTATCGGAACCATAATACTTGGCTGTATGATTTTCAATATGATGACAGGAGACAGTCCGGACAGTTTGAAAAATGTATCGCTTAAGGCAATGGAAAGAGCAATGGAGGAATACGGGTAATGAAGGACTTGATAACTGCCATAGGTTCACTGTTTATAGTTATGATGTTTCTGATGCAGTTTACCGCAAATCAGATTACTTATACACGGATTATGGGAGCAGAGCATAGCATAAAGGAATTTCGTTTACTTTCTGAAGAACGGGGAAGCATAAAAGAAGAAGACATTATAAGGTTAAAAGAAAGAATATCGGAAATATTATGTTGTTCTCCGTCCGAAGTTTCGGTAAAGGTCGCGGAGAGCGGCGGCGATTATGTGGTGACAATGCCGGTTTACGGAATTATAGGTCCCGCTAAATTGATGGGGCTGTCTCACCGGGAAAATATGAAGCTTCACAGTTCATCCGGAGCAATAGTTCTTGGAAGGAATAATGAAGGCAT
Source organism: uncultured Clostridia bacterium (assembly GCA_945644815.1). GTDB lineage: Bacteria > Bacillota > Clostridia > Peptostreptococcales > Anaerovoracaceae > SUG1106. The sequence continues at coordinate 8,917 of CALZFA010000007.1, read as the reverse complement.
TGACCAGGAGGATGAGTCATGAAAAATTTAATTATAACTATAGCCCTTGCAGCGCTTTTCTCCATGCTGATATGTTTTCAGTGGGAGCTTAACAGCAGAAACTGGCATAGTCTTAGGTATGAACATCAGACGGAAACTGTGAACTCTGCTTTTCTTGGAAAATAGTCAGCACTATATTGACACAATGCTCTTAAAAGTAGTATAATAAAAAGATGTAAGAGGGAGTAACTGGCACTTTCAGTGTGGTATTTTGCGTCATTACAATCGGAGACTCAGTTGGAAAGACCGATTCGCTGATATCTTAAATAGTAAGACTTTTACCGTATAGCAATATGGTAGGAGTCTTTTTTAGACTCCGGATAAAGAGAGGAGAAAAAATGAGGTATTATTTAAAGAGCATTGATGAAACCCTGGCAGAAGTAAGTTCTGCAAGCGGTGGACTTACTACTGACGAGGCAGCAGAAAGGCTTGAAAAGAACGGCAGAAACAAGCTCGCCGAAGCAAAGAAGGATTCGCTTCTTAAACGCTTTATGATGCAGTTGGCAGATCCTATGATTATTATACTTATTGCTGCAGCCATGATCTCCGGTATCACCTCATATTATGCAGGAGAAAGCTTTGCAGATGTAATAATCATTCTGGCGGTGGTAATAATCAATGCAGTACTGGGAATTCTTCAGGAGAGCAAGGCAGAAAAGGCCATAGAGGCTTTGCAGCAAATGTCAGCGGCCACAAGCAAGGTTCTTCGTGACGGAAAGGTTACTCATGTAAAAAGTGAAGAATTAGTAGTTGGCGATATAGTTATTCTCGAGGCAGGAGACAGCATTCCCGCTGATGGCAGAATTATCGAATGTGCCAGCATGAAAGTTGAGGAGGCTGCGCTGACGGGAGAAAGCGTGCCGGTTGAAAAGACTGATAGGGTTATAGAGCTGGGTGGCGAAAAGGATGTTGCCCTCGGAGACAGAAAAAATATGGTTTACATGGGAAGCACGGTTGTATACGGCAGGGGTGCTGCTGTAATCTGTGCTATCGGCATGGATACAGAAATGGGTAAGATTGCAGATGCCCTTACACAAGCTAAAGAAGGAAAAACTCCGCTCCAGCTTAAACTGGCTCAGCTTTCAAAAATATTGACGGTTCTTGTCCTTGCAATCTGCGTTGTAATATTCGGCGTAAGTCTGCTCAGAGCCGACAGCATTACGGGAGAAGTTTTCCTCGATACATTTATGATCGCGGTGAGTCTGGCTGTGGCGGCCATACCTGAAGGTCTGGTTGCAGTGGTCACTATCGTACTTTCCATAGGCGTCACAAATATGTCCAAGAGAAACGCCATAATCAGAAAGCTTACAGCTGTTGAAACTCTGGGCTGTGCGCAGATTATCTGCTCTGATAAAACGGGAACTCTGACACAAAACAAAATGACAGTGGTTGATTACTACGGAGAAGACGAAAAGCTTTTGGCTCAGGCCATGGCTCTTTGCAGTGATGCAAAAATTGAGGATGGAACGGACAGCGCAGTGGGAGAACCTACGGAGTGTGCATTGGTAAACTACGCATACAAGCTTGGACTTAACAAGGGTGATGTGGAAAAAACCATGCATAGAGTGGGAGAAGTGCCTTTTGACAGTGGCCGAAAGATGATGACCACCCTTCATAAGGACGCTGAAAACAACAGAATTGTTCAGTACACGAAAGGTGCGCCGGATGAAGTTCTTAAAAGATGTACACGAATCTTAAAAAACGGAAAAGCGGTGGAAATCACCGACGAAGACAGAGCTGATATACTTGAGGCAAACAAGAGTATGGCTGACAAGGCTCTTCGTGTTCTGATGGCGGCCATGGCTGTTCATGAGCAAATGCCTTCAGATGTCTCCGTAGAAGGTGTTGAACACGATCTTTGCTTCCTTGGACTTACAGGCATGATAGATCCGGTAAGGCCTGAGGTTAAAGACGCCATAGAGGAATGCAATCAGGCGGGAATTACACCGATAATGATAACCGGTGATCACATCGATACAGCTTCTGCCATAGGCAGAGAACTGGGAATTCTCCGCGAAGGAAAGCAGGCTATTACAGGGGCCATGCTTAACGAGCTTTCCGATGAAGAATTCGAAAAGGAAATAGAAAACATCAGTGTTTATGCCCGAGTACAGCCTGAGCATAAGGTCAGAATCGTAAATATGTGGAAAAAGAAGGGTTATGTTACGGCAATGACCGGTGACGGTGTAAATGATGCACCTAGCATCAAGTCGGCAGATATCGGTGTAGGAATGGGTATCACAGGCACGGATGTTACAAAGAATGTAGCTGACATGGTTTTGGCAGATGATAATTTTGCAACTATAGTAGGTGCGGTTTCCGAAGGCAGAAGAATTTACGATAATATACGAAAGTCAATTCAGTTTCTGCTGGCTTCAAATATGAGTGAGGTAGTGAGCATATTTACAGCAACGCTTATGGGTTTTACCATTCTGCATCCTGTGCATCTGCTGTGGATAAATCTGGTTACAGACTGCTTCCCTGCACTGGCTTTAGGTGTTGAAAGACCTGAAGAAGGACTTATGAAAAGAAAACCACGGAAGACAACCGACGGCATATTTGCCGGCGGTATGGGCTTCGATATGGCATACCAGGGGCTTGTGGTTGCTGTCCTTACTCTGGCAGCATATTTTGTGGGCCATTTCATGGAGTCGGGTGTATGGGAGATTACTGACAGCCCTGACGGAATAACTATGGCTTTCCTGACGCTTTCCATGGCAGAGGTTTTTCACAGCTTTAATATGAGATCTCAGCGTGGAAGTCTGCTGGGAATAAAGCATATGAACAAAAGTCTCTTATTTGCCGGAGCTGCAAGTTTGATTTGCACCACAATAGTAATTTATGTGCCATTCCTTGCTAAATCCTTTGAGTTTGAGCACATAAGCATAGAAGAATATCTTGTTGCCTTAGGAATTGCATTCCTTGTTATTCCTATCGTGGAGATTATCAAGCTGATACAGAGAAAATGTACCGCTGCGAAACAGGGATAGTAACAGTGTGACAAATTAATTAAAAACAAACAAACGCCTGAACTTGATGTCATTCAGGCGTTTTTTTTACAGAAAACAGGAAGAAAGGGAAAATAAGGTGAAGAAAACAATTAAAGGACTTTGCGCTGTTGTTTTGATAATTGCAGTGTTTTTAACAGGCTTTTCCGGTTTTGCCGCGCTGTCTTACGGCGCAGAGCAGAGTATGACAATTGACATTGTCCAAAGTAAATTACAATATGGATATGATTCATCAGGGAAGAGATATTTCCCAAACATGTACGGGCTGTTTACAACAAAGACGACAGGAGTGTACGGAGGAGCCGTATATTGTGCAGAGCACGACAGAGCTGTAACAACAGGCATTCGAACCGGATATATTATCACGGATCCGGTGATCAGAAAGATAATGTACTATGGATATCGAGGCCCCTCAGAGTGGAGCGGATTTTCTCAAAAAAGCATAAATGGAAAATATAAAATTGGAGGACCAAATAAAGACAGACATGAAATATGCGGAACTGTAGTTACTGCCCAAGCACTTTCCGACAGATACAGAGAACTGGGAGGGCAAGGGACAGTCTGCTATCCGGCAGGGCTAAAGGAATTCATATCCTATGTGAATTCAAAGCCGGAGCCCGATAACAGCTATACAGTGTACAAAGTTGATGCGGGGAAAAACAAGCAGGATATGATTTTTGCCCGCTATGAACCAAAAGGAATGCTGACACTGAAAAAGTCGGCAGCAAACTACGAAGGGCTGGTAAAGCTTTGCCCGGAAAACTATTCCCTGGAAGGAGCCGAATACGGTGTATATGCAAGTGCAGCCTTATCAGATGATTCGAAGGTTGGAATCCTTACGACAGACGGCAGCGGCAATGCTGATACTTTATCTCTCGATGTAGGAACGTACTATGTAAAAGAGACCAAAGCTCCGAGGGGATTTTTTATTGATTCAAAAGCGTATGAGATTGCAGTAACAGCAGGGAACACGGTGACAATATTATGTTCAGACATACCGAAATTAGATCCGCTTAATTTTGTATTACAGAAAAAAGCTGCGGACGGTGCGGACTGCAATCTTTCTGTGGCCGGAGCAGAGTACACGGTTAAATATTACAAAGGATACTGTGACACAGAGGAGCAGGTCAAAAACATGACGCCATTCCGTACGTGGGTATTTAAGACAGATAATAACGGGATTCTTCGCATAGAAGATAAATGGAGATTATCGGGAGATGAACTTTTTAAAAATGAAATGGGGCTGTCTGTAGGTCTTCTGGGTACGTACACCGTAGAAGAGACTAAAGCTCCAAAAGGTTTTGCAAAGACAGAGGGTATTATATCCATACAGCAGGTCAGGGAGCTATCCGGAGAAGACCGGATTACCGTATTAAAAGATGTTATTGATGTAGAAAACCCGCAGACCGTTTCAATTACGGTACAGAAAACAGATGCGGAAACAGGAGAAGCTGTTCCACAGGGTTACGGGTCATTTACCGGTGCTGAATACACGGTAACAAGATATAACCGGATTACAGGTGAAGACCAAATCGTGGGAACAATCACCACAGACCAGTCAGGAAAAGGAACTCTTGCCGGACTTACGCCAGGCAAATATGAAGTCAGAGAGTCTAAAGCCCCGTCAGGATATATCCTCAGCAATGAAGTTATACAGGTGAATGCCTGTATTAAGGAACTGAACACGGCAAACTTCGATTATACGGTGGAAGCAAAAGAAACCGCTACAACTACTTTTATAGAAAAGTATGAGTTAGAGGACGGGGAAAGGAAGGCTGTATTAGGTGCCAAAATGCAGCTTTTAGACACAAGAGACAACATTATTGAAGAATGGACTACCAATGAAAGGCCTCACGAAATAAAGGGACTTTCTGTCGGCGAATATACGCTGCGCGAAGCGAAGGCTCCGCTCGGAAATCTGCCTGCCGATGACATAGTGTTTGAGATAAAAGAAGGCGAAGCTGTCACCAAAGTAAACATGGAAGACGAATACACCAAAGTGCAGATTTCAAAAACAGACATAACTACCGGCAAGGAACTTGCGGGAGCAAACTTACAAATTTTCGATAAAGAAGGTAATGTAGTTGATGAATGGACTTCAACAGACAAACCGCACATGATTGAAAGACTTGAACCGGGAGAATATATCCTGCATGAAGAAACCGCACCTGCCGGTTATATGACAGCCGAAAATATTGAATTCACTGTTGAAGCTACAGGTAAAATACAGAAGGTGGAGATGAAAGATCCCGTGAAGGCAGAATATACACTTTTCCCATTTAACTTCGGTAGGCCTGATATGAAAATAAATATCCCTTTGACAGGAGATTCTTCAGATATACACTTCAATATAAGTCTTATGTGTGCGGTCCCTTTCTTAATCTTTTCTTTGGCCTTTGCGACAAGACGGAATAATATGAAGACAATTTGTATCAGAAAGGAGAATCAGAGATGATGACATATAAAGATTTTTTAGACTATGTAAAAGAAAATATTCTCAGCTGTATGCCGCCCGAATACTCTCATGCGGAAGTGGACATATTCAAGGTTACCAAGGACAACAATTTAGTACTTGATGGTATGACCATACGCAAAGATGCCAACGGGCCATCTCCTATAATCTATCTTGAACAGTATTACGGCAGAATAACGGATAAAAAAGATGCAAAAACCGTAATTGAGGAAATAGCCTCCGATTATTTCAGTGCATTCAAGTATTATAAAGGTCTGACAAGCTTCGACCCTTCAAACTGGGATCTGGTAAGGGGCAAGGTAGGCTACTATATTCTAAACGCAGAGTTAAACAAGGAGCGGCTGAAGGACAAGGTTTTCAAATCTGAGGGAGAGATGGTAAAGGTTTATATTATAATTGCAGATTTTCAGGTCAGCCAATATAACTTTATGCTGATTTCGCAGGATCTGTTTGCGGAGTGGGAGATTTCAGAGGAAGAACTGGATAATGCGGCTGAGGCAAATATGGCGGCACATTTTCCTCCGGTACTTCTTTCTATGGTAGAGAATATGAAAGAACGGAAATCGGGAAGACCCGCAGCCAACCTTCTGAGAAGGGGCAGGGCGCTGAAGCCTGATATAATGTATGTGCTTACCAACCGAAGTCGCTTAAATGGGGCCTCTGTTATTCTTTATCCGGGCTTGCTTGAGAAGGTGAGAAAAGTCCTGAGAAAAGATTATTATATAATACCTTTTTCCACGGAGGAAGTCATTGTGGTGCCTAAAAAAAGCGATATAAGGGGCCGCGTGCTGGAAGAGATTTTAAGGGAGAATAACCGCAGGCCGGGAAGAAATAATATATTGTCAGGCTGCATTTATGAATACACATCGGAAAACAAAAGCATGACAATAGCCGCCGAATGTCTGGCATAAAACATATCAGATTGGCTTTAGACTTTTTTATTTACAAGGAAGTAATAATGTGATATACTTAACAAAGTTTTATCATCAAGGGAATATCTCAGTAGGTATTTCCGGAGCAACAAGGGGACAGAGCAATGAGTATAGTAGTTGGAATCGATATAGGCGGAAGCACTACTAAGATAGCAGGCTTCAGAGGAAAGGAAATGCTTGTACCGGTTCAGATTTCAGCAAGTAATGCCATAGCTTCGCTTTTCGGCGCATTCGGCAAATTTTTGTATGACAACAAGTTGGAATTAAAAGATATACAACAGGTAAACCTTACAGGTGTAGGCAGCAGCGAGGTAAATCAGCCTATATACGGACTGCCTACATACAAAGTGGATGAGTTTACTGCAAACGGAGTAGGCGGCGGATATTTTGCGGGAGATAAAAAAGAATTTATGGTGGTTAGTATGGGTACCGGCACTTCCTTTGTAGGTGTAAAGAACGGAGTACCGGCCCATCTGGGAGGCATTGGCATAGGAGGAGGTACTATCATAGGTCTTTCAAAGCTTATGCTGAGCACCAATGATATAGACAAGATACAGGAGCTGGCAGCCGAAGGAAGAGTAGGCAATATTGATCTGCGCGTAGGTGATATATCAAAGGATCCTCTTCCGGGGCTTAATCTTGAGGTTACCGCATCTAATTTTGGAAAGGCTTCATCCAGGGCCTCCTGCGAAGACAAGGCGGCAGGGATAGTTCATATGGTAATTGAGTCAATCTGCCAGACGGCTGCTCTGATTGCTCAGGGTACAGGAATGAAAGATTTTATACTTATAGGTGCACTTACGAACTTTCCTGAGTGCGAGCAGGTATGCAGAATGATTAAGACTCTGTTCCCTGACTTAAACTTCATAGTTCCTGATGATGGAGAGTACGGTACAGCCATAGGAACGGCTCTTGCCGAAAAATGCTGTCTCAAACCGGTTGAATATGAGGCTGCAGCAGAAGTCTAACATCGTATTCTTTGGTTAGGAACAGAGCCACATCAAAGGCAAAATCCAAAAATTCGGCTTTGTGGCAGTCGCTGTTTATTATGACAGCGCCGCCCTTTGAGGCGATATAATTTAAAATCCAAGGTGCAGGGTAAGGGACTTTTTTCCATTATTTTGCCCTTGCACCTGTATTTATTTCAAAAATCATGTTTTTTTCCATCAAAACATCCAAAGCAGCAGTGTCAGCAGCAATATATCTGGGATGATTTTCATCATCGAATGAAAACTGTCGGTAGCGTCGAGAGCAGAGTATGTGTATGAAAATTAGCTTTTATTTTTATCTGTCATGGTTGATATGGTCCCTTCTGAGTGTATAAGGATAGTACAGCATATTTTGTGCGGAATGGATATTTTTGTGGTATAATAATAGAAAGGAAATCTTGGATAATTTCAAAAGGGGAAAAGGGTTGAAAGAGAAAAAGTATACAGCCGGTGATTTTATCATAGCGGCATTATGCAGTCTGACGGTCATCTGCCTTGCAGTAAGTATTACAGTATGGTTCAGACCTCTTTATTATCTTGATATGAAACTGCTGGATATACCGGAACAGTCCGGATACAGTGGAGAAATCTGCCGTGAGAATTACGATGTGCTCATAGATTACAATGTAATCGGAGGATCTTCGGAGCTTGAGTTTCCTGACATGCAGATATCTGAGCATGGCAGGATTCATTTTGAAGAGGTTAAAAGAATTTTCATATTCATGCAGATTGAAGCGCTGGCAGGGATTGCAGTTCTTGCAGCGGTGTACTTCAGGAAAAAGCGAAAAGGATGGATGCATCTTAACGGATTTGTAACTGCGGTCATAGCTGCGTCGGTGTTGCTGGCAGTTGTCATAGACTGGGATTGGGCCTTTGAGACAATGCACAGTCTTCTGTTTGACAACGATTACTGGCTCTTTAATCCTAAAACTGACCCTGTGATAAAAATACTGCCCGATGAGTTTTTCATGCACTGCGGGATAATGATAATCGGCCTGACGGCGGCGTTCACAGCTGGATTGGAGGCGCTTTACAGGAGGAAAAAGAAAGATGGAAAAGCTTAGCTTCAGAGTTCTGTTTTTCAGACATTATGACAGAAGAATCGCTGACGGGACAATAACATTTTCTAAGATAGGAATAAGCAAAAACGATTTTACCAGACTGTGCACTGAAGCTGATTTTGTGCCGGATATGGAGTCGGTGGAAAGAGCCTGCAGGGCTATGAAGCTGACCGAAGAGGAAACTGCCGCAATGCTGGGGGCAGCTGCGGAAAGTGCCTGCGGACAATAATTCTATATAAACGTAGTTCTGTCCGCGGTTTTTGTTAAAAACGCGGACAAAACCACCTCAAAAGCGGACAAATGGCACGTCCTTACATTTTATGTATGAAAAAGGGCTGGAATTGGCCGTCAGAATAAAAGAAAGCGGACAATTTGCCGGTTTAATTGCAATCTTGTCCGCTTTTAAAATTAATCG
>CALZFA010000006.1 GCA_945644815.1 uncultured Clostridia bacterium | reverse complement strand
CAGTCAATTGTATTTTATGTTGATGACCATGTAATAGGCGGAGGCTTTATCGAATAACATTTTTTAACGGCAGTATGGCTTATGGAGAAGATCGGGGCGGCTTGGTTCAGCATGAAAGAAGCAGAATAATTCAGAAGAAAATCTTTGTATAATAATGTAAAAGGAATTTAATGATAATGTATTACACCTATATGTTGCGCTGTGCAGACAACTCCATATATACGGGAATAACCACAGATGTAGCACGCAGATTTGCAGAGCATTCAGGACAAATAGCGGGGAAATGCGCTAAATATACAGAAAGTCGCAAGGCTGTGAGAATAGATGCTGTGTGGAAATCTGAGAACCGTGAAACGGCTTCGCGTCTTGAATACTATATTAAAAAACTGCCCAAAAATAAAAAAGAACAGCTCATCGATGACAGAGACAATTTGAAAAAATTTCTTTCAGACAAGGTGGATTGCAGCGCATATAAACCAATCAACTTCAAATAATAAATCTGAAGGGGTGATGATATATGAAAAAGGCTGCAAGTGTGGCTATAGCAACAGCGGCAGTTGGAACTGCTGCATATATGGCCTATTCCAGAATGAAACCGCATGCAAAAAAAGAACTTAAAAACGAGTTCAGAGATACTTTCCATCATATTGATAACGTGAAAAGTAATCTCGGTGAAGTCAAGCAGGACATGACGGAAATGGCGAGAACATTGAAAGAACAAATGTAGAGAAAAACCTGCGGATGATAAATCTGCAGGTTTTTTCTTTAAAAGAAAACAAATCTGTGGTATAATATTATAATAATTTAATTATTTTACATAGTAAAGAGGGTAGTAAATGGATACGAATTTGTCAGATAAAGGCATGCGATTACTTAAAAAAGGAAAAATAGGAATTCTCAGAGTTGTATTCAGCCGACTGGGGATTTTTGCAGCATTACTTTTGATTCAGCTTATGATTCCTTTTGCTCTTGCCAACTGGTTCCGTCAGTACCTTCCTCATTTTTTCAGTCTTAATATGGTTTTTATAGTAGGAATGGTTCTTTATCTTTTAAACACCAATTTCGATCCTACGGCCAAAATAACATGGCTTATAATCATTATGCTTGCTCCTTTTTTCGGCGCGTTCATGCTTCTTTATACCCAAACGGATCTCGGACACAGAGCCATAATGAAAAAACTTGAAATTCTGCATGATGAGACAAAACTCTCCCTTAAACAGAAACCGGAGGTTGTGAAGGAACTTGATGTCGTCAGTCCTGAATCAGCAGCTCTTTTAAAATATATAAACCGCAGCGGATGCTTTCCTGTATATAAAAATACAAAGATAACATATTTCCCGATTGGAGAAGATAAATTCCAGGAGCTGCTTATTCAGCTCGAGAAAGCGGAGCACTTTATTTTTCTTGAGTATTTTATAGTTGCGGAAGGCGAGATGTGGGGCAAGGTTCTGGATATACTGGCACGAAAGGTAAAAACAGGTGTAGACGTGCGTCTTATGTACGACGGTACATGTGAGTTTTCTACGTTGCCGCATGATTATCCTAAGAGATTAAAGAAATTGGGGATAAAATGCAAGATGTTTGCACCTTTGACACCTTTTATTTCAACTCATTACAACTATCGGGATCATCGCAAAATTCTCGTCATAGACGGTCATACGGCCTTTACGGGCGGAGTTAACCTTGCCGATGAGTATATTAATAAGTATGAAAAACACGGTCATTGGAAGGATGCTGCTATCATGCTTCAAGGGGAAGCTGCCAGAAGCTTTACGCTTATGTTCCTTCAAATGTGGAATATAGATGAAAGGACCCCTGTAATAGAAAAATTCCTTCATGGATATTCTGTGCCTGAAAACGAATGCAAGGGTTTTATCATTCCTTATGCTGACTCACCTCTTGATAATGAGAAAACGGGCGAAATGGTTTATATTGATATTTTGAACCGTGCACAGAAATATGTCCACATAATGTCTCCTTATCTCATACTTGACGGAGAAATGGAAATGGCCATTAAATTTGCAGCTGAGCGTGGTGTTGATGTGTCCATTATACTCCCCGGAATTCCTGATAAGATAGCTGCATACTCCCTGGCAAAGAGACACTATAAATCACTGATACAGTCAGGAGTAAAAATTTATCAATATATACCCGGCTTTGTCCATTCAAAGGTGTTTGTATGTGATGACATAAAAGCTGTGGTTGGAACTATAAATCTTGATTACAGAAGTCTTTATCATCACTTCGAGTGTGCGGCATACATGTATGGAACTGATTGCATAAAAGATATCGAAAGAGATTTCGTTGAAACAACGGCAAAATGCTCACCGGTGACTTTTGAGACTATAAAGAAGGAAAAAATAGGTTATAAAATACTGGGCATACTGATGAAAGCGGTTGCACCGCTTCTATAGCCGTGGTAAAATTATATATTATGCGTTTTAAATTTCAGGAGGAATTAATATATGGAAAAATTAGGCTTGAACGAAATAAGACAAATGTTCAGAGACTTCTATGTCAGCAAGGGTCATTACCCGGGCAAAAGTGCGTCACTGATTCCGCAGAATGACAAGAGTCTTCTTATTATAAACTCCGGTATGGCGCCGCTTAAGAATTATTTTGCAGGAGTTGAGACTCCTCCTTCAAAACGTATGACTACATGTCAGAAGTGTATAAGGACAGGAGATATTGATAATGTAGGCATTACTTCCAGACACGGCACTTTCTTTGAAATGCTGGGGAACTTTTCATTTGGTGACTATTTTAAAGAACAGTCTCTGACATGGGGGCTGGAATTCATTAGAGACTGGCTCAAGATTCCTTTTGATAAAGTTTGGGCAACTGTTTACGAGGACGATGATGAAGCTGTTGGAATATGGAAAAAACTCGGCATGCCGGAAGAAAGAATCGTAAGGCTCGGAAAAGAAGACAACTTCTGGGAAATAGGGCTTGGACCTTGCGGGCCTTGTTCTGAAATATACTTTGACAGAGGCCCCGAATATGGCTGCGGCAGACCTGACTGCAAGCCGGGCTGTGACTGTGACAGATATTTGGAATTCTGGAATCATGTATTTACACAGTTTTCAAAAGAGGAGGATGGTTCATACAGCAACCTCGCTCATCCTAATATCGATACAGGAATGGGACTTGAGAGGATGGCCTGCATAATGCAGGGGGTAGATTCCATTTTTGATATAGACACCATCAGACACATTCTTGACGGTGTGGTTTCCAGATCCGGCGTTGAATATAAGGATGGACAGGCTGACACAGATGTTTCCATCAGAATTATAACCGATCACCTCAGATCTATTACCTTTATGATTGCTGATGGCATTATGCCGTCAAATGAGGGAAGAGGATATGTACTCCGAAGACTTCTCAGACGCGCTGCAAGACATGGCAGAATATTAGGAATAGAAGGACCATTTCTTGCTGAACTTTCCGATAAGGTTATAGAAGTGTCCGGGGAAGCATATCCTGAATTAGTAGAAAAAAAGGACTACATTCAGAAGATAATTTCAGTGGAGGAAGAAAAATTTGCTTCAACTATAGAGCAGGGAGAAGAAATCATAGCTCATTATGTCGAAGAGTTAAAGAACTTGGGAAAGAATGTTCTTGATGGGGAGAAGGTATTTAAGCTTTACGATACCTTCGGTTTTCCTTTAGAACTGACAGAAGAAATACTTGCTGAAAACGGTATGACCGCAGATACTGAAGGGTTTGCTCAGAACATGAAGAGGCAGAAGGAACTTGCAAGAACCAGCCGTAAAGTAGGAGAGGATGAAGCCTGGAGAGGCGCAGAAATTGAACTTGATGTGCCTGAGACTGAATTCACAGGATACGAAAAGCTGCAAGACGAATGTAAAGTTCTTGCACTTATTGATGAATCAGGCATTACGAGTGCAGTATCAGAAGGCCATAAAGTAAAAGTCGTTCTTGATAAAACACCGTTTTACGCAGAAGGCGGCGGACAAGTAAACGATAATGGTTTTATGTCAACACAAGAGATAACTGTTAAGATAGATAAAGTCGAGAAGAAAGACGGCATCTTCTATCACAGCGGTACCGTTGATAAGGGTACATTGAAAACCGGAGATATGATTTTAGCTCATGTTGACAACATAAAGCGAAATAAAACTGCAAGAAACCATACAGCTACTCATCTGCTGCAGAAAGCTCTAAGAAATGTTTTGGGAAGTCACGTACAGCAGGCTGGTTCTATGGTTAATGAAAAGGTGCTTAGGTTTGATTTTTCTCACTTTGAAGCCCTTACAAAAGAGCAGCTTTCTCAGGTTGAAAAAATTGTTAACGATGCAATCAACGAGTTTATGGAAGTAACCTGCAGGGAAATGTCCATGGAAGAAGCTCAGGCTGCAGGAGCTATGGCACTTTTTGGCGAGAAATACGGTAATGTTGTAAGAGTTGTTAATGCCGGCGGCTGGTCAATTGAGCTTTGTGGCGGAACTCATGTAAGAAATACCGGCGAAATCGGTGCATTCAAAATAATTTCAGAAGGTGGTATTGCATCCGGGGTAAGAAGAATTGAAGCTGTCACCGGCACAGGAGTACTTGAAGAAGCATTAAAATCCGAAGCTATAATTGACAGAGCCTGTGAACCGCTTAAATGCAATCAAAACGCTCTTTCAGACAAAGTTAAGTCAATTTCGGATGAACTCAAAGCCGTGAAAAAAGAACTGGATGATTTAAAGAAGGCGGCTATGGGCGGAGAAGCAGATTCGTTGGTTACAAATGCCAAAGACGTAAACGGAGTTAAACTTATTACGAAGGAATTCGTCGACTGCAGTATTAATGATATGAGAAATCTTTCCGATGATATCAAGGCAGCCCATAAGGGTATTGTAATGGTATTTGCTGCAGTTAACAACGGCAAAGTAACCTTCCTGGTATCAATCACCGACGATTTGGTTGAGAAAGGATTACATGCAGGCGATATGGTTAAACAGATAGCTGCAGCATGCGGCGGAGGAGGCGGCGGAAAAGCTGATATGGCTCAGGCCGGAGCTAAAGATGTAAGTAAAATCAATGATGCGTTTACAGTTGCAGAAAATCTTTTAAAATAGTATAATTTATCCATAAGAAGGGAGGCTTGAACATGGATAGAAACACAATTATGTTTGATGCTTTTAAGGCACAGAAAAGTAATAAGCAGATTTTAAATGAGGTTTATGATGCCTTGGAGGAAAAGGGTTATAATCCCATTGATCAGCTTGTGGGATATCTGATTTCAGGTGACCCATCATATATCACAAGCTATAACAACGCTCGCACTACAATCAAGGGAATTGACAGAGATGAGCTGATTGCTGAAATGCTTAAAGAATACATTGGAAAATAAAGCAGGCAGATAGGCAGACATGATATAAAACTTTTGTCTGCCTATCTTATTAAGGAGATTATATGCGAAAAATCGGACTTGATGTGGGTGACAAAACCGTTGGAATTGCAGTATCGGATGAGCTCGGGTATACAGCCCAGGGGCTTATGACTCTGGAAAGGGTAGGGATACGTAAAGATACAGGCAAAATCCTCGATCTCGTAAAAGAATACAACTGTGATACAATCGTAATAGGCTTAAATAAAAAGCTGGATGGCACTGACAGTATACAAACGGAAAAGGTTCAGGAATTTAAAACCATGCTGGAAAATAAAATGCGAAGCACGGGAATGAAAGATATTGAAATTGTTTGGCAGGACGAACGATTTACTACCGTTATGGCAGAACGGGTTTTGATTGATGCAGATGTAAGGCGCAAAGACAGAAAAAAGGTAATAGACAAACAGGCTGCAGTTATAATTCTCCAGAGCTATCTGGACAGCCAAAGAACATAAAAACATAATGAGGGAGAACAAGTGATGATAAATAGCAAAAAATGTATTCCATTTTTATTAATATTTATAATGTTATCAGCTGCAATTTTTACAGCCTGCGGAACTCAAGATGAACAACCGGGACAGCATGTGGACTCTGAGACAAACAACGAAATAACAGAGGAAGAAACGCAAGCAAAAACAAAAGAATCTAATAAAATCAGCAACGGTAAATTTTCAATAACGGTTCCTGATTCCTGGGAAGGTAAGTATACACTGATAATGGATGACGAAAGCATACAACTTTATCAGAAAGCTGCATATGAAAGCTTTGGAGGAGGGCATTTGTGTTCATTTGTGGTATTTGAAGATTCAAGTTATACTGAAATCCCATGTTATGATGTGATTCTGAGGGATGGACTTGATGAACAAACATATATCGTAATGTATCCGTCGGACGTTCAGGCAGACCTTGATAACGAAGAATCTACATCTGAATATTGTAAAATGACCGATGAACTGCCAGAAATCGTGAAAAGTTTCGTATTGGAACAGTGACAGAGTAGTCTGCTTGGTCACGGAAAACTATTCCTTAAATCATAATTTTGGGAATAGTTAATACGGCAAAACAACAACCCCAAGTTTTTTGGGGTTTTATTTGTAATAATTCATATATAACGGTATATATATTCAGTTATCGGATGTCGATTAAAAAATCTAATATTTTATGTCATCATCTTATTTCTCTATTTTATATAATCAGTTATTCTCATCGTATGTGTACTTTTTTTAATCCTTTATTTATTATGTACATCCGGTAATTTGGCACAGTATTCTTCTCAATGATTACTGAATTGGACGGTTTACATTAGTTATATAAATCTTGAGAAATATACTGAAAAAACGAGGCTCTATTTTGCGTTTTAAGCGATTTTTTTAGCCATGGTCGATTAGTTATACCTGAAGCAATTATACTGAAATGGCGACAAACGTTTATATTTCAACAATCGCCGCCATTCAATATAATCAGTAATAAATTGGGACCTGAATTATCATACCTGCATATAATTCATCCGCCGAGATATCGTTTAATGAACAAAGTTGATAAACAGCTTTACGAGTATCGACTTCATTAGACATATATGTTTGGGCAATGTTCCATAAAGTGTCACCGGATTTAATTTCAACATTAATATATTCATCAAAGGTTGAACTTGATGCGGTACTTAAACCCAATGCAAAATTAACAACTGTTGTAAATATAATAATTGTAAGCACTACGAAAACTGTAAATCTTAATCTGTTTGCTATTCTATAATTCTTCATCAGGTTCTCGCCCCTTTCTAAACATTTGTTCTTTTCTATAATATACCAGAATAGATGTTCGGTGTCAAGAAGAAAACGAAACATTTGTTCGATATTTTTTAAAAAAAAACGGGCATTTCTGCCCGCCTGTTTCTATTTATCTGTTAATATGGATATAAAAATAAAATTACTGTTATAAACCCTATAATATATGGAAGAATCAGATTGCACCCTATTATGATAACAGATGTTTTGTACTGTCTGTCGTACAGATCAAGTGCTCCAAGTATAAGGCCTGCTGCTGAAGATACAAGCCCTAATTTGGGCAGTATGCCAATAATGGTCAATATAACAGGCGGCATATCAACTGCCAGAGATCCTGTAATTGGTAACAATGATGTCTGAAAAACAACGATTGTTAAAAAGCATATAAGCGGCGCAATGAGACATATGGCTATACATACTAATCCGATTTTATTGAAAATAATGAGCGACTGCCAGAATGTGACCTCATTTTCATGGCAGATATGAGATTCATTCTTCTTTTTTCTTAATCTTACCATTTCTGAAATTATATATAAAAGAAATGCAACTAAAAAAGCATACATTATAATTTGCCTGTTGACCTTAAAGAAATCACAATTAAAAAAACTTCCGTCTATGTATTCATATATCTTATCATCAGTATTCTCGCCGATTGAATGGTAGCCGCTTTTTCCCCGGACATAGGAATAATTAAAAAAGATACATAATGTGTATACTGATGATAATAAGGTGTTTCTTATCATTACAGGCTTTGAAATCTTTCCGGAGTTATAATAATAAATATGCACAAATATGAGCGAAACTAAATATAACATCATGGCAGCAAGTATAATGTAGCCTGTTGTGTCAAGGCAGAAATAACCTGCTCCTGATGAAGAACCTCCGTTTCCGCTCCATTTCAACGGAGTTATTTCTCTTTTCTGTGAGCAGTAAAAAACCGCTGCAGCAAATATAATGAAGAATGCTGTCTGGATAATATTTATTCCGGTCATCGGTCTTTTTAATGCTTCTTTCAATTTTACCCGAGGCCACTCTACGGGAATTTCCTTATGTTTTTTAGGTTTAAGTCTTTCCCTGTCCTTTCCGAAACTTTCAGATGAAGCTTCGGATAAAAGGTTGTCCACGGTAACCCCTAAAGCCTTAGCTAAAGGTGAAAGAAGAGTAATCTCCGGATATCCTTCACCTGTCTCCCACCGTGAAACCGTCTTATTGCTTATATTAAGCATTTCTGCCAGCTGAGTTTGGGTCAATCCCTTTTTTTTTCTTAAATCGGCAATTTTTGCACCGAATTCATTACTGTTTAACATAATCTTTCCTCCCTTCTGTAATTATATCTTAGGTCAGGGCAAACTAAATGCCTACCTATTCCTCAAAGATTATGTCTATGATTCATAGATAAGCATATTTTTACATGCTATTTTATGATTTTTTGGTAAAATTTATCCAGCAGCACCTGAATTTTTTTTCTGAAGGCAATACATACACAGAAAGCAACTATAGCAAAAAAGCCTATTACGATGGCTCCGGCATAGTTTTCCTCCATCATCATATCTCCCATAAGCAGACATCCTACCATTCCCGGCAATCTTCCTATAGCCGAAACAATAACAAAAGGTTTAAATTTTATTTCTGAAACACCTGCCGCATAGCTGACCATATCCTTTGGGATTCCCGGTATCAGGTAAAGGAAAAATACTATGGCATACATCTTCTTTGAGTTGATACGCTCTATATAGTAAGACATCTTTTCCTCACCGAAAAAAATATGAAGGAAATCACGGCCTAAAACTTTTGCAAGAGTAAAAGAAATCGACGTTCCCAATATTGCCCCTGCCATGGCGAAAAGAAGCGCCGGCCAGAAGCCGTAAAGGTAACCCGCTGCCATCTGGAAAACCTGTCCCGGTATTATGCTTATGACAATCTGGATAATCTGGAGTCCGATATAAATAAATATGGACTGGGTCTCATATCTTTCCAGGAAAGACACCACATCATCTATATTTTCAAAACCCCTTATCCAGTCGCCGTGAAAAAACCACAAATAAAGCGGAATTCCCACAACAATAATAACAAGCATCAATATTTTTGCAACGGAAACAATGACGCGACGTCTGCTTTCTTTTTTTGCTTTTTTTAAATTCTCAACACCCATTTTGATACCCCTCTTGATTATAACTCTATAAGTCCCTTTTTATATAAAGCGTCTACCGATTTTATTACTCCGAATTTTGAGTGCTCGTATGTGATTCCGCCCTGAAAATACACATTATAAGGCTCTCTTATAGGTGCGTCTGCACTAAGTTCTATGGATGAACCCTGTACGAAAGCACCTGCAGCCATCACCACCTGCGATTCATATCCCGGCATATCCCATGGGACAGGTTTAACATAAGAGTCGACAGGAGCCGCGGCCTGAATTCCTTCACAGAAGGTCACAACTTTTTCCGGACTTCCAAGCCTTACAGCCTGGATGATATCACTTCTGGTATCTTCGGCCTTAGGGCAGATTTCAAATCCGAGCTTTTCATAGACTTTTCCGCAGAGAACAGCTCCCTTAACGGCTCCGTTTACAACCTTCGGACCGATAAAAATCCCCTGAAACATTGCTCTTGTCTGTCCGAAAGTAAGGCCGCATTCTCCGCCAATTCCGGGACAGGTCATACGATACTGGATTTTGTCTATCAGGTCCTGCCGTCCTGCTACATATCCGCCTGTGAGAGCAAGCCCTCCCCCCGGATTTTTTATAAGAGAGCCGGCAATAACGTCAGCGCCTACATCGGTGGGCTCTTTAATATCAAGAAATTCACCGTAACAGTTGTCCACCATTTTTACAATGTTAGGATCAAGCTCTTTAATAAAGGTCGTCCACTCTTCTATTTGATCCATGGTAATTGCCTTTCTCCATCCGTAGCCTGTTGCTCTCTGAACAACGACCAATTTTGTCTTAGGAGAAACAGCTGCTCTGATACCCTCCAGATCTATTGATCCGTCGGGAAGAAGTTCCACCTGCTTGTAAATTATACCGTAATCCTTTAGAGAGCCATTACCCTCTCCCCTTATACCTATAACCTCTTCCAGAGTGTCGTAAGGCCCTCCTGTACAGTATATAAGCTCATCACCCGGCCTCAAAATGCCTAAAAGAGTAATTGCAAGGGCATGTGTACCGTTTACGATAGTTGGCCTTACAAGAGCTGCATCAGTATGAAAAATGTCTGCATAGGTACGCTCAATGGCAGCTCTTCCCGGGTCATCATATCCATAGCCTGTGTTCCAGCCGAAATGCATATCGCTGATTCTGTTTTTTTGGAAAGCATCCAGTACCTTATACTGATTGTATGCCATAATGTCGTCCAGTCTTGCAAACCTGCTTTCAACTTCGTTTTCGGCTTCGTCTATGAGGGTCAGAACTTTTTCTTCTATATTAAAGTGTTCCCTTAAATACCTTTTGGTTAAATTCATTATTATTTTTCTGTCCTTTCTGTTTCCCATTCCATATCCTTTACCAGATCACGTTTTACATTCATCTTCTGGCGTGCATAAAGCTGAGTTGTGGTAACCTGCTCATGGTCCAGAAGAGCAGCCACATCAAAAATTGAATTTCCTCGTCCTATGAGGCTGGTTGCGGCTGTAGCTCTGAGCTTATGAGGGCTGTAGCCGGCTTTACGAGTAGTATTAAGTGCTATGGAAGTATATTTCTTTACAAGTTCTCTTATCTGTCTTTCCGTCATTCTGCGACCCTGAAGTGAGAGAAAAAGTGCATCTTTGTACTCATTGTCAAGAGAGGATTCAGGAGCTCTCTCGTTATCAAGATAGTCCTGTATTACTGCAGTTGCAGAATTGTTGAGGGGCATTATTGATTCTTTGCCTCTTTTTCTGTATATCTTAAATTCACCTCTGTTGAAATTAAAGGACGAAACATTAAGCTGCTGCAGTTCGGAAAGTCTCAGGCCGTATGTAAGAAAAAGGATTAAAATGGCCTTGTCCCTTTTCTTGGTTTTTTCCCAGTATGAATGTTCGTGAGCCGTAAGGCCTGTCCCGTTTGATACGGCGTCCAGCATTATCATGACCTCGTCGTCCTGAAGGGCTTTTATTTCACGTTCACCCGGCTTTGGAACTCTTATTGGATCAAAGCCGTCGGTTATGTTTTTTGAAAGCAGTTCGTCTCTGTAAAGTTGTTTGAACATAACAGAAACGGAAGATTTCTTTCGGGCAAGAGATTTGTTTGAATTTTCATATATATATATTGTGTCGCCCGTATCCACCTTGTACTTGCGGCAGTAGTCTATAAACATGTTCACATCCACCGCCTTCACCTGTTCCAGGTCTGAAAGTCTGATTTTATCAGTAGTTTTTGCTTCTGTAAGATCAGTTTCATCTATAAGGTACTTAAAGAAAAATCTTATATCGTGCAGGTATGCAAGCCGCGTGGCAGGAAGAACATTACCTTTCAAATATGAAAAGAAGCCCTTAAGAAATTTCGGGAGCTGGTTTTCCAGTTCCTCACATTTCAAATAAATATCATTTTCCTTTTCAATAACATTATCGGGTCTGTCACTCTTGTTATGAATTTTTATATTCCTTGTGTCTGTACCCATTTAATTATTTCTCCCAATGCAGCATTATCGTTTTTGTATTCGCTCAGGTTAAACCACTTCATATCCTCGTATCTGCGGAACCAGGTAAGCTGTCGCTTGGCCAAATGACGGCTGTTCTTTTTTATAAGGTCTATAGCTTCGTCGCGGGTATATAACCCATCAAAAAAGCCGATTACCTCCTTGTATCCTATTCCCTTCATGGAAATATCGTCTTCTTCAAGGCCTGCTTCCAAAAGCTCCTCAACCTCATAAAAAAGCCCCTGTTCCACCATTATATCTACTCTTTCGTTTATTCTATCATAAAGTTCGGGACGATTACGTGTCAATCCTATTAAAATTGCATCATAATCCTTACATTTTCTATTACAATTCTTAAAATTGTTTATAGTCCTTCCGTTAATAGCACCTTCAAGAGCGCGTATAACTTTTTTAATGTTGTTTGGATGTATGCGAGCTGCGGTTTCCGGCTCCAAATCCTTAAGTTTGTTATATATATACTCAGGGCCAAAGAGCTCAACCTCCCTTTCCAGTGTGGTCCTTAACTCAATATCAACAGGTGCGCCGCAGAAATCCATCTCGTAGAGAAGACTGTTAAGATAAAGCCCCGTGCCGCCGGCAATCACAGGAACTTTTCCCCTGGAAAAAATATTTTCGATTGCACTTTTAGCCATATCCGCATATTTTGCCACGCTAAAAGATTCCTTAGGGTCAATCTCGTCCACCAGCCAATGCTTCACTGCTGCCTGTTCCTCTGCGGTAGGTTTAGCACTGCCGATGTCCATGTATTTGTACAGCTGCATGGAGTCACAGGACACGATTTCACCGTTAAAGGCTAACGCCGTTCCTATGGCATATTTAGTTTTTCCAACGGCCGTAGGGCCTGCAACTACAATTATTTTACGCATTTTAAACTCTCTTGAACATCTTTTCTATCTCATAACGTGTAAGCTTTATGAAGGTCGGCCTGCCGTGAGGGCAACTGAAAGGATTTACACAGCAGGAAAGGTCCTTTATAAGCGCATTTATCTCTTCGGAATTAAGCTTGTCATTGGCCTTTACGGCTGCCTTGCATGACATCATTATCAGCTTGTCTATCACAATTCTGTTGGAAAGATCAGTTGAATTGTTTATATTTTCTATAAACTCATTTATAAAATCCTCAGCTTCTGACATCTCCATAAACATTGGAATTTCAGTAATTCTAAAAGTACCCGGGCCGAACTCCTCAATGGTAAATCCCATTTTGGAAAGAGCATCCAGCCAGTCAAAACGATTTTCACTTACAGCCAGTGAAAGGTTTATGATAAGAGGCATAAGCAGAGGCTGTCTTTCCTTTACAGCACTTTCGTATTCTCCTACCAGTCTTTCGTAAAATATTCTTTCGTGAGCGGCATGCTGGTCAATTAAATAAAAATTATGACCATCTACGGCTGTTATGTATGTGTCAAAAATAACACCCGTAACCTGTAGTTCGCTGAAATCAAAGGGTTTCAGCTGTGGTCGGTATATATCAAGCACAGGCTCGCCGATTGGTTCAGGAAAGGGTGAGGAAACGGGATTTTTAATAGTTGATAATAACTGTTTTATGTCAACCTGTTTTTCATCCGTTTTTTCGCATGCATATTCTTCCGTCTTTTCCCGGAAGGGCTCAAACACTCTTTCATATACCTTTGATGGGCTGATTCTTCTGTCCATATCTTTAAAGATATTTCCTGCATCCACCACAGCGTCTTTTGTAGAAAGGGATTTTTTGATTGCCCGGGAAATAAAATTGATTATCAATGCTTCCTCATCGAATCTGACTTCTCTCTTATTGGGATGAATGTTCACATCTATGGTGTGAGGGTCAACCTGCAAAAACAGATACACAACAGGATACCTTCCTTCGAAAAGTCTTTCCTTGTAGCCGTCAGATACGCCTCTTTCTATAACCTTACTGGACACTACCCTTCCGTTAACAAAGTAAATCTGGCTGCTCCGTGTAGTCTTGCTGAATGCGGGAGTTGAAATATATCCTTCAGCATAAAGCCCTCCCTCTCTGAAATCAAGAGGAACCATATTTCGCGCATCTACATCACTGTAAACTCTCAGTATTGTGTTAAGTCTGTTTCCGTCGCCAAGAGTTGAAAAAAGAATTCTACCGTTATTTATGAGGCGGAATTTAATGTTCTTGTATGCCAGTGCCATCTGGGACACAAAGTCGATTACAAGTCCGCTTTCTGCAGAATCCGTCTTCATAAATTTAAGACGGGCAGGCGTGTTGTAAAATAAATCGGTAACAACGATGGTGGTTCCGTCGGGACAGCCCGTCTGTTCATTGGCAATCACCATTCCTCCGTGAATAACAAGCCTGGTACCTGTTTTATTGTCTGTTGTCTTTGTTATAAGCTCTGTCCTTGTAACTGCTGCAACAGAAGCCAGAGCTTCACCTCTGAATCCTAAAGTTTCTATGGAGTTAAGGTCCATAGCAGTCTCTATTTTGCTGGTTGCATGACGAAGAAAGGCTGTTTCAGCCTCCTCGCAAGGTATTCCACAGCCATTATCGGTCACTCTTATATAGGATTTCCCTCCGTTTTTAATTTCTACAACTATAGAATCAGCGCCGGCATCAACGGCATTCTCAACAAGCTCCTTAACTATGGAAATTGGACGTTCTATGACCTCCCCCGCTGCAATTTTGTCAGCAACATTTTTTTCAAGAACTTTAATCATGGACCTCTTCCTTTAATTCTTCTAATATTTTAATAGCCTGTGAAGGTGTAATTTCCATTAAATTGAGATTCCTTATTCTTTCAGCTACAGAATCAGGTGCAAAGAAAGAAAGCTGTGTACTTTCTTCAAAGGAGTCTGATGCACCCGTGTTAACGCAAATACCGGTGGTATTGCCGGCTTCCAAATCAAAAAGTTTCTCCTGTGCTCTTTCAAGAAGGCTCTTTGGTATTCCCGCAAGTTTAGCCACATGAATTCCGTAACTTCTGCTGGCGGAACCCTCCACTATTTTATGAAGAAAAACAATATTTCCGTTCTGTTCAGTTACATCCACGTTAAGGTTTTTTACACCAGGAAGCTGTTCCTCAAGGACAGTAAGCTCATGGTAGTGGGTTGCAAAAAGAGTTCGTATGTGGGTCTTATTACTGCAAAGGTGTTCCACCGCAGCCCATGCAATTGAAAGTCCGTCGTAAGTACTGGTACCTCTTCCGATTTCATCAAGGATTATAAGGCTTCTTTTCTCTGCATTGTTTAAAATATAGGCCAGCTCGCTCATTTCCACAAAGAAAGTGGACTGACCCTGAGCAAGATTATCGGAAGCTCCTATTCTTGTAAAAATTCTGTCTACAACTCCTATTTTTGCCCTTTCACAAGGTACAAAACAGCCAGCTTGAGCCATTAAAACTATCAGCGCGGTCTGGCGCATATAAGTGGATTTACCGGCCATATTAGGACCCGTTATAAGGAGCATGCTTGCATCGTTGTCGTTAAGATAGGTATCATTAGAAACAAACAGTCCGTCGGAAACAGTCTGCTCTATTACAGGATGACGGCCTTTGACTATCTCTATTTCCATGGAATCATCGATTACAGGTTTGACATAGCCCAATCGTTCACTGACATGGGCAAACGATACGATAACATCAAGGGTGGAAATTGCAGCAGAAGTCTGCTGGATTGTCTCTATGTAGCCTTGAATAAAACTCCGCACCTCGGTAAAAAGCTCGTATTCAAGCTGGTTGATCTTAGTTTCGGCGTTAAGTACAAGGCTCTCCATCTCCTTCAGTTCGGGAGTGATAAAGCGTTCAGCGTTGGCAAGAGTCTGTTTTCTGATATAGTTTTCGGGTATCAGATCAAAAAATGAGCGGGTAACCTCAAGGTAGTATCCGAATACACGGTTGTAGCCTACTTTAAGATTTTTGATTCCTGTTCTTTCTCTTTCAGAGTTTTCAAGGTTGGAAATCCAGCTTTTGCCGTCCTTTATAGAAAATTTAAGTTTATCCAATTCCTCTGAATACCCCTCTTTAATCAAAGAACCTTCTTTAACTGTAAAAGGCGGTTCTTCACAGATAGCTTTGTCGATAATATTATAAATGTCTGTAAGACAGTCGATTTCGTCGTTTATTTTTTTCAGGAGTTCAGACTCGGCGCTGTCAAGTTCTGATTTTATCTCCGGCAGAACTGCAATTGAATTTCTGAGGGCGATCAGATCCTTACCGTTTGCGTTTCCGCATGCAATTCTCCCTGCAAGCCTTTCAAAGTCATATATATGCTTAAGACTTTCCTTGATATTATTACGCATAAGCAGATTGGAACAAAGTTCTTCCACGCCGTCCAGACGGAGGTTTATTTCAGATGCACAGTTAAGAGGTTCTCTGAGCCATTGGCGCATTTTGCGGCTTCCCATTGCAGTATGGGTTCTGTCAAGAACACCCAGAAGCGAGCCTTGAACTTTTTTTTCGTAAAGTGTTTCAGTGATTTCAAGATTTCTGATGGTGGCCTTGTCAAGAGCCATATGAGTGCCTATCTGATAATGGTTAATGTGAGTAAGATGCATCAGGCTCTGTTTCTGAGTTTCGAGAAGATAACTCAGCAGAGCACCTAGAGAAAGAACGGCTTTAGGTCTGAAATCAAGGCCAAGCCCGGTTAAAGAAATGCAGTTAAAATGGGACTTTATGGCATCTTCTGCACCTTTTCTTGAAAAAAATTCATCACTGAGGACGTTTATATAAGCTTCGGTGGTATGCTTTATATCCTCTATGGAATATTTTTCTGCAAATTCGCTGCAACATATTATTTCTCTGGCTTTAATCTTTACAAGCTCGTTCAAAATTACGGAATAAAGGTCGTCTCCGCTATATTCCGTAAGATAAAGCTCACCGGTAGAAATATCACAATAAGCCACAGACATGGCTTCATCATCGGCCCAGACTGCGGCTAAATAATTGTTCTCTTTTTCGGAGAGCATAGTTCCGGAGGTTAAGGTTCCCGGAGTAACCACCTGTATAACCTCTCTTTTAACTATACCTTTTGCTTGTGCCGGGTCCTCTGTCTGCTCACAGATAGCAACTTTATACCCTTTCTCCACAAGCTTGGCTATATAGCTGTCAGCTGCGTGGAAAGGGACCCCGCACATAGGAGCCCTTTCCTCCTGGCCGCAGCTTTTTCCGGTCAATGTTAATTCTAATTCCTTTGACGCTAAAATCGCGTCATCAAAGAACATTTCGTAGAAGTCGCCAAGTCTGAAAAAGAGAATACAATCCTTATATTCTTCCTTTATGTTCATGTATTGCTCCATCATGGGCGATAGCTTCATATAAAATCTCCTTTGTTTTTTCTTTAATTAAATGTATGTATAAAATGTAAACTATCTTGCGTTGTAGGCCTTGATACCTTCTTTGATAATGTTGATACCGGCCTTCATGTCCTCAGCCTTGAGGACATAGGCTATTCTGATATCTGACTGGCCTACTCCCGGGGTTCCGAAGAAGCCTCCTGCAGGTGCGAACATTACTGTTTCACCGTTAACATCGAAATCCTGAAGCAGGAACATCAGGAAGTTCTCTGCATTATCAACAGGAAGCTGACAGGTAATATAGAATGCTCCTTCAGGTACACCGAATTTGATTCCTTCGATTTCCTTGAGAGCCTCAACAGATACATTTCTTCTGTGCTCGTATTCCTTCTTAATGTCATCGAAGTATGATGGATCAAGGTTGTAGAGAGCAGCAGCGCCCAGCATATCAAGGGTAGGACAGCATAGTCTTGCCTGACACAGTTTCATCAGGTTGCCCATAAGTTCTTCATTCTTGGAAGCGATAGATCCTATTCTTGCACCGCAGGCAGAGAATCTTTTGGATACAGAGTCAACGATGATTACATTCTGTTCTGCTTCTTTAAAGGAACCAAAAGTAGTCATTTCCTTTCCATCGTAGGTGAATTCTCTGTAGACTTCATCAGCTATGATAAAAAGGTCGTGTTTCAATGCAATGTCAACGATGAGTTTCATCTCTTCTTTGGTAAGAACTTTCCCTGTAGGGTTGCCCGGGTTGATTATGCAGATTGCCTTGGTCTTATCAGTGATAACGCCTTCAATCTTTTCTCTTACCGCATACTGATATCCGTCTTCTGCAGTTGTAGGAATTGCAACAACCTTACCCCCTGCCTGACCTACGAAGGTCTTATAGTTTGTATAGAAAGGTTCGGCCATTATAACCTCGTCATCGTTGTCCAGAATGGCTGTCATAAGCATATTAATAGCCTCTGAACCTCCGTTTGTGATAAGCAGATCCTTCTTTTCAAAATTAAGACCGATTCTCTTGTAGTAACCTACAAGGGCTTCAAGCAGCGTGGCATCACCCTGGGAATTTGCATATGCCAAAACTTCCTGGCTAAAATTCTGAACAGTGTCAAAGAAGGCCTTCGGTGTCTTGATATCAGGTTGACCCAGATTTAAGCGATAAACCTTTTTTCCTGCGGCAACTGCTGCATCTGCATACGGAACAAATTTCCTGATTGGCGAAAGTTCCATAGCCTGAATTTTCTGTGATAGTTTCATTTCTTTTTTCTCCTTTTTAAAAATAACTTCTATTATTCTAACTCCTCATGAGAGTCATTAACAACAACATCAACAACAGCTTCATCGACAGCCGTAAGGTCTTTATGAGGCTGCGTCGTGAGGAAAAGAAGATACTCTATGTTTCCTTTTGCTCCGGTTACAGGACTGAAAGTAAGTCCGTATGCGTAAAATCCGTTCTCCTCTGCATATTGTATCACATTTTCTATGACCTGTTTGTGGACTTTTCGGTCTCTCACAATACCCTTTTTGCCCACCTGGTCTCTGCCTGCCTCAAACTGAGGTTTGACTAAACATACAAGACTCCCCTTTTCTCCAAGCAGTCTTGATGCGACAGGAAAAACAAGCCTAAGAGAAATAAAGGATACATCAATACTGATAAAGTCAATAGGATCATAAATTTTATCAAGGTCAAGGTAACGTATGTTACACTTTTCCATATTGACTACACGTGGATCTGTCCTAAGTTTGTAATCAAGCTGACCATAGCCTACGTCTACTGCATAGACCTTTGATGCACCCTTCTGAAGCATGCAATCCGTAAACCCTCCTGTTGAGGCACCAATATCCATACAGACCTTGTTTTCAAGGTTTATATGCCATATTTTCATAGATTTTTCCAACTTCAGACCGCCTCTGCTCACATATGGACAGATGTTTTCCTTTACGGTGATTTCGGCCTCCGTATCCACCATATTGCCCGCCTTGTCACTTTTCTGACCGTCTACATAGACTATTCCGGCCATGATTGATGCCTTGGCCCTCTCACGGGATTGGTAAAGTCCCTTCTTAACAAGTAAAACATCAAGCCTTTCCTTCAATATATTCACAAATCCTTTCTGCAATCTGCTGCGGCATGAGACCGTACTTATATGCCAGCTCATCATAGGTTCCCTGCTCTATAAATTTATCCGGCCATCCAAAATTGAGTATTCTGATATTCTCATTTTTGATTATTGACCCCAGATGCATCCCAAAGCCGCTGTAAACATCGTTATCCTCAAGAGTAACGATAAGTTTGCAATCTTTATTAAACGGACTGATATCAATAGGCTTTACAACTTCAACATCCACAAGGCCTGCAGATATTCCTTTATTATTCAATATTTCAACAAGTTCAGATCCCGTATCAAACATTTTACCACAGGCCCAAACATCTACATCGTTTCCCAGAGTAATTCTGACATTTGTAACTGACGGTTTATGAGTTGACATAAATTTTTTATCATCAATACATAGAGCAGAGTCAACAGCCTCACCCCTGGGATAACGTATGGCTGCAGGTTTTCCCAGGGAAAGCGCATAATCTATAGCTTTCTCAAGCCCGATGCAGTCATGTGGAGTAAGCACTGTCATTTCAGGCATAGTCATAAGATAGGAAAGATCGTATATACCGTGGTGAGTTTCTCCGTCTGCGCCGACTATTCCCGCCCTGTCGATAGCAAAAACAACAGGAAGCTCCTGCATGCATACATCTTCCATAATCTGGTCATAAGCCCTTTGAAGGAAAGATGAATATATGGCACAAACAGGTTTTATACCGCATTTTGCAAGTCCGGCGGCAAAGGTTACTGCGTGTTGTTCTGCTATTCCAACATCAAAAAATCTGTGAGGAAATTCTTTTTTAAAAGGACCAAGTCCTGTTGCATCGCCCATAGCTGCAGTAATTGCAACAATATTTTCATCTTCACCGGCCAATTCAACCAGATGGTTACCCATTATTTCCGAATAAGAAATTCCCGTTGTATTTTTCAGTAAAGCACCGGTTTCCGGATTAAAAGGTCCTATACCGTGAAATTTACCAGGATCTTTTTCCGCATTTTTATACCCTTTACCTTTCTTGGTAATTACATGTATTAAAACAGGTTCATCAAGACTTTTGGCTCTGTTCATAACATTTATTAGGTCTGCAATATTGTGACCGTCCACCGGGCCGAAATATGTAAAACCCAGTTCTTCAAAGAGAACACCGCCTTTTTCAAGAATTGAGTATTTAATGTCATTTTTAAATCCTGCAAGGCCGCCGGCAATGGCATTCCCTATACTTCCGATGGAACCCACAGTATTCTTTATGAATTTCTTTGCACTTAAATATCCCTTAGATGTCCTAAGGTTTCCTAAATGAGTAGATATACCGCCTATATTTTTAGAGATGGACATGCCGTTATCGTTAAGAATGACGATAACCTTAGATTTGGATGCCCCGATGTTATTCAATGCTTCATAGGCCATTCCGCCGGTAAGGGAACCATCTCCTATTACGGCCACTACTTCATAATGTTCATTCCTTATCTCTCTTGCGCTGGCCATACCGGCAGCTGCCGAAATTGAAGTGCTGCTGTGACCCGTATCGTATGCATCATGAGGACTTTCTTTTTTTTTCGGAAAGCCGCTCAGCCCGTTGAACTGCCTTAAACTTTCAAACTGCCCTGCTCTTCCCGTAAGAATTTTATGGACATATGACTGATGCCCCACGTCCCAAATTATCTTATCACTTGGGCTGTCAAACACCTTGTGAAGAGCAATTGTCAATTCAACAACCCCTAAATTAGAAGCAAGATGGCCACCGGTTCTTGATACATTTTCTACAAGAAAGTTCCTTATTGCATAAGGCAGAAGTTCAAGCTCTTCCCTGGACATGGTCTTTAAATCCTGCGGGAAATTATAGTCTAAGATATTTTTCTTCATTTTTGTAATTTGTCCTATTTTCTTCTGTTTTTTAATTTTAGTACAAGTTCCCTAAAAAACTCTGCATTGTCGTAGTAAGAGGAGATGGCCTCTACGGCATTATCCGTAAGCTGATCTAAACGATTATAGGCAGCAGCAAGTCCGTTTATGGATGTATAGGTATTTTTGTTTTTCTTTTTATCAGAGCCTATAGCTTTTCCTAACTCCTTGGGATTTCCTACTTCGTCAAGAATATCATCAGCAATCTGATAAGCCAGACCGAGATTTTCTGCATAAATATCAAAATTCTGGAGCATATATGATGTCGGATTTCCCAAATACAGACCTGCTCTTATTGCTGACCTGATGAGGGCTCCCGTCTTGTTTAAGTGTATATATTCCAGCATTTCATTAGAGTATTCGTTATTCTCTCCCTCAATATCAGAAACCTGTCCTGCGACCATTCCGCGGCATCCTGCACCCTTGGAAATCTCGTAGGCAGCTTTAATGCGCTTTGTCATCTTTTCAGGCAAATCAAAATACAGCATCAGATCTTTGTTTATTACCTCAAAAGCAGTGGTAAGAAGTCCGTCTCCTGCCAGAATTGCCAGAGCTTCACCATAAACTTTGTGATTGGTGGGCAGTCCTCTTCTAAGATCGTCATTATCCATAGCCGGGAGATCGTCATGAATCAGAGAATATGTATGGATATACTCAACAGCACAGGCATAAGGCAGCGCTTCCCGTATATCTCCTCCCGCAAAATCGCAGGCAGCCATAAGAAGAACCGGGCGAAGCCGTTTACCTCCTGCTGTAAGGCTGTATTTCATAGCTTCGTACAGTGAAATACTTTTGTTGTCAATATTAGGGATGAAATCTAAAAGATGTTCATCAATTATTTTTTTATATTCATCAAATCCTCTTTCCATTTTCACGAACCTCCTTTACTTTGAAAAGGTTTCAATTTTCTGTCTGGCGCTGTTTAAAATGCTGCTGCATTCAGCATAACACTTTATGCCTTCTTCATAGCACCTGATAGCTTCATCCAAAGAAGTGTTTTCATCTCTGATTTTTTCGGAAAGTTCCTCCAGCTTCTTCATGGAAGTTTCAAAACTCATATTAAATTCCTCCATCTATTATCTTAAACCTGTTAATCTTAATTTTCAACCTCTGTATTAGATATAGTGAAAATAATGCGACCGTCTTTCATAGAAAGAACATATTTTTCGTTCATCTTTATTTCTTTGACAGATGATATAACCTTTCCCGACATATCTGTAA
The DNA here is from genome assembly GCA_945644815.1 of uncultured Clostridia bacterium. GTDB lineage: Bacteria > Bacillota > Clostridia > Peptostreptococcales > Anaerovoracaceae > SUG1106. The sequence continues at coordinate 8,857 of CALZFA010000006.1, read as the reverse complement.
CCATAGAATAGCCTTTTTTAAGCACTGATTCCGGATTATTTTCTTCAAGCAAAAGACGCATAGTTTCGATTTGATGACTGTAATCAGCAAGGCGTCTGGCCATATTATTTTTTATATCCTGCATACAGCTTTCCATCATAAGGCTGTCAGTCCTAATCTTGGCATTCAACCCTGAAAAAAGGTCCTGCCTGTATTTTTCAATGTTAAGCTTTATTTCTCCTATATCAGGAACTGCCATCTCCGCAGCTGCTGTAGGAGTTTCAGCCCTCTTGTCTGCAACAAAATCGGAAATGGTAAAATCAATTTCATGCCCTACAGCAGAAATTATAGGAATTGGACAGTTGTAAACAGCTCTTGCAAGGATTTCTTCATTAAATGCCCATAAATCTTCTGCTGAACCGCCGCCTCTGCCCAATATGATTGTATCTATGTTCTTAAACTCCGGCTCTTTTCCTATCATATCAATGGTACGGGCTATATCCTCAGACGCCCCTTCTCCCTGAACCTGAACAGGAAAAACTGTTATATCCACAAGATTGTTTCTTGAAGTTATTATCTTCAGAATATCCTGAAGAGCTGCCCCTGTAGGTGATGTTACAATTCCTATTCTGTGAGGAAAAAAGGGTATACTTTTCTTATGGGCAGGATCAAAAAGCCCCTCCTTTAATAGCTTGTCCTTAAGAAGCTGGAATGCCAGTGCAAGGTTGCCTTCGCCTGCAACAGTAACATTTTTTACAAAAAGGGTATATGTGCCTCCTTTTTTGTAAACATTTATATAGCCGTTTATTATTACCTCAAGACCGTCTCCCAGTTCGTAGTTGAGATTTTTTACATAACTTGCCGGAAAAAAACAGTTTATCTTGCTGTATTCATCGTTTATAGAAAAGTAGATGTGACCGCTTGAGTGATATTTGAGATTGGAAATTTCTCCTGTTACCGTTATATTACCCAAAAGAGGGTCAGTGGTCAGTATGCGGCTTATATAATCGTTCAGCTGTGAAACTGTTACGGGCTTTAACGCCATATTTTTTTACCTCCTAAAAGAGATATGCCTACGGCGTTATCCGAAGAAAGCTCAGGTCTGCCAAAGGCTGTCTGTATTTCACGAGGAAGGTTGTCCCCGAGATATTTTCTCATATATTGGCTGCATGAAACACCTCCTGCGTAAAGAAAGCTGTCTATATTGTACTCCTTAGACAAAAAAATGGTCATATCGAGTACAGAACGGCTGAGAGTTTCCATAAGAGCTGATGAAATGGTCTCATAAGTCATGGTCTGTGATTCTATCAGCCTCCTGCACTGGGTGTCAATGCCGGAAAGGTTCACGTAGCCATCATTTGTTTTTATTTTTGTCAGGAGCTTTTCTCTATAATTTAATGGATGCTTTTCAGCGCACAAAGCAAGCCTGTCCACATCCTGTCCGCAGGGAAAATCAAACCCCATTGCAACCCCTGCTCTGTCAAGAACCTGACCGTAAGCAATATCCAGACTTCCTCCAACTATTTTAAAAGATTCCTCCCTTTCATCCCGGAGAATAGCCTCTGAAGTCCCGCCGCTGAAATGAAAACATATAAGTCTCTTTTTATCGGACATACCTGAGAAGTGCTTTACAGCTTCTATATGACCCTCTTGATGGCTGAATTCATACAAAGGAACATCTAATGCATATGATAAGCTTTTCGCTGCGCTTAGTCCAGCTGTAAACACCGGCATGTATGAGCCCTCTACAGGGCGGGGTTTTGATGAAACGGAAATAACACCTATACCTTCTTTAATTGCTTCCGTCTCAAAAGCCTGCTTTAAGGCACAAGGCAGATTCTGCACATGCTGAAAAAGCGCCTCAGACTGCCTGAGGCCCCTTTCCCCGCTTTTAACTTTCAAAAACTGCTGATAGTTAAACAAGATATTTCCCCCTGAATCCGTAACGGCTACAGAGGTTTTATAGTTGCTGGTATCGATGCCCAGCGAAAGGAAATCCTTCTTCATTTAAAGTACCTTATTTAAAGGAGTTGCTTGCTTACCTTTGCAAGTACCCCATTGACAAACTTAGGCGACTGTTCTGTACCGTAATCTTTTGCAAGATTAACGGCCTCGTTGATTGCCACTGCAGCAGGCACGTCATCAGCAAAGAGTATTTCACCAACCGCAACCCTGATTACAGCAAGGTCAGGCTTTGACATCCTTGATGACGGCCAACCATCACTTGCAGCATTAATAATCCCGTCTATTTTACTCAGATTACTGCATATTTCAGAAAGAAGATTTCTGATATAGTCCTTCTGATTGCCAGCGCTGCACTCTGTCATATATTTTTCTATATCAGGCTTATCGAAATCCATCTTAATTTCTATCTGAAATATGGTCTGCATTACAAATTCTCTTGCCTGTTTTCTATTCATCTGTCCTCTTGCCTTCCTGAGGCATCATAACTCCCTGCACATGGATGTTTACAGCCTTGACGGTCTGCTGAGTAATGGTTTCTACTGCCTCTTTTACTGAATTCTGTATATCCCATGCCAACTGCGGAATTTTAGAACCGAAATCCACCGTCACAAAGATATCTATAACGAATCCATCCTTATCGCGGGAAAGTCTGATATCTTTTTCCTGATTCACACCCGGCACGGCAAGTGTGGCTTTTGAAGCAGCAAGACTTACAATTTCCTTGGAAATTTTATTAATATTCTGCTTATCACTGCTCATAGGCGCCTTCCTTTTGCCTTAATATATTATTCTGTTATTATAGCAGAAAAGTCGCCTGTTTTCAATGACCTAATATTTACTTTGAATGACTATTTTATCGGCGCTTCGGCCTGTTTCACGCATTACTATATCACATATCTTAGCCACAGTATTTGTATCCAATTCCTGTTTATCAACTGTTACGCATACACCCGCTTCGGTGATTACAACATAGGACGAAGGCAGATTTTTTGATTTTATAAGACTTTCAATGGACAGCTCTTTTTCCATGTAATCTGTAATACGCTTTTTTTCCTGTTCGGAATCAAGACTTGCTAAAAGCTTATTTCTTTCCAGATCAAGTTCTGCACGCATTTCCTCGAAGGTTCCCTGCTGTTTTTCATCTTCTGCCACGGCAAGGCTGTCAACGAGAACATCTCCATCGTGTACAGGAACTTCATTTTCCATCTGTGAAGTTACGATAAGGCCGGTTCCAAATACGAGGATCAGACACAGAGCTCCCAGCCGTTTTCCTTTGTAAAGAATATCCTTGTAGCTGAATTTCTTTTTCAAAAATTGAGTTTTCAAAATTATTCCCCCTGTTCTTTTTCAAATACTATTACGCTTGAAACCGGAATATCATAGAGCGTGGCCACTCCTTTTGTAAGATTGTTGGCTACAGAAGGATTTCCCGCACCTTCTGCTGTTACTATGACACCTACAACCTTGCTTTGTTCATCATATTCTATGACGGTCTCAACCTCGCCGGCCCCCTTGATGCCGGAAAGAATGCCGGCAAGTCTTTCTTCAGAGCTTCCGTCCATGTCTATGATCTGCCTTCTGCCGTCTTTTCCCTCGGTTAATACGGTAAGGGTAAGGATTACTATGGAACCGATAAGAAGAAACGTGATCAGTAATCTAAGTGACTTTATGCTCACAATTTTTTCAAACATAATTACACTCCTAAATATATTAATTTTTATGCGATGATATTACATTTATGCACATCATATCAAATCAGACATTCCCGGTTAGCCTGATAACAGGCTCGAGTATCACTGCAAGTATTATCAGAGAAAAAACAAATTTAAGATATTTTTCCATTGAAGAATCAGGCAGCAGAATCTGAAAAAAAGAAAGAGATATTATTATCAGGAAAATGTCTCTTACCCACGCAAACAGGCCCTCTGCCATTTATATCATCCTCCTCCCATTCCCAGTATAACGCTGATAAAAATAATAAAAAGAAGTGCGGTAAAAAACATAATTGCCCCGAGGGAAACAATACAACTGCCCATATCGTTTAGACTGTCGGAAATCTTACTGTCACAAATAGGCTCGGCTGCTGCAGCGGTGATCTTGTAAATCAAAGCGATTACAAGCAGTTTTATAAGAGGAACTAATATGACCAGAGTTAATGTAACAATTCCGAAAACTCCCACAATACTCTTTATAGTGCTCATACATTTTATAAAGAGTTCAGCAGTATCGGCAGTAAAACCGCCTACTATCGGGATAAAGGTACTCAGTGAATATTTGGCCGTGTTTATCAGAAGACCGTCTGATGCGTCGGTAATCAGGCCTTGAACCGATATTATTCCGGATAATATTGCCAAAAGCAGTCCGGTAACTGCAACTGCAGCATTTCTTAGAAGTTTTGACAGTTTATTTACATAATCTTTTTCTGTTAAACAATTTATGAGCGCGAGAATTGTTGCTGCGAACATGGCAGGCAGAATAATTCTTTTCAAAATAATACCCGTTCCTGTAATAGTACCGATCATCACCGGACTCATTATGGTCCCTGAAGTAATACTGCCTGTGGAAATGAGAATACCCAGCAGAATCGGTGTGAGAATTTCCATTGTATTGACCATAGTGGTGACCGAATCTATGGCAAGATTGTATGTAAGTCTGAAACTGTTTACAGAAATTCCTATTATTATCATGGTACAGACCATCATACTGATATCTGAAACGGATTTTTTCCCGAAAGATGAGGAAAGGTTTTTTAACAGTCCTGTTATTATGCATATTATAAGTATTTCAATTCCCAAGACAAGAGCAGCTCTTATCTCATAGATTACCAGGCTTTTAAAACTGTCAATTAACTGCTGACTGCTGAAAATGCTTTCTCCGTTTAATGTAGTTTCTAAAATTTTATCAAGAGTGAAGCCGTCTGTCATTCCTTCTGTAAGCCTGGCGGCCTCTTCGCTTATGGAATCTGTTTGCCCGGGCTCCACTACATTGTTCATCTGCTCTTCCAGTATTTGTTCGTAGTCCATGTCCACCTCAGATAAGACTGTCAAGAAGATTCAAAAGAGATGTAAATACCGGTATGGCGGCAAAAAAAATTGCCACCTTACCTGCAAGTTCAACTTTGGTTCCTATTGATTTTTCTCCTGCGTCTTCGCACAATGCAGAGGTGAACTCTGTAGCATATGCAATGACCAGGACCTTCAGTATTACCGGGAAATATTCTTTTCCCACAGTCAGTCTGCCATAAAGGTTTTCCATATATGTAAAGGCATATTGAAGTCCGTCAAGAGCAAACCAAAGCAGCAGCAGTGAAGTGCACAGGACTGCTTCAACTGTAAATTCAGGCTTGTAAGCTTTAATAATAGAAATGAAGATAAGCCCCAATATGCCTGTCGCACATATTTTTAAAACAACAACCATAATCCTGCTCCCTGTTTTACATAACTCAGAAAGTCATAAAAACTTTAACTGCATCAAAAAATTCACTGATCATTTTTACCACTATTGCCAGAACAATAATGATACCGGCCAAAGTTACCATCATAGCTTCCTCATCTCTCCCTGCCTTGTTCAGTATCTGATTAAGAAGAGCAATTGCAATTCCGATTCCTGCTATTTTAAATAAAATGTCTATATCAAAAGACATAAGATTTCACCTCTCATTTATCATTTTAAAGAAAAACTATAGCTATCAGTCCTCCGGCAAAGAATCCTATTTTCCTGTACAAAGGTCCTTTTGCGGTATATATCTGACCTGCCTGCGTGATCTGTTCGCAAAGTCGTTGTTCCAGATAATCAAAATTGGTCTGCTGGTTCTGCCAGTCTGTTTGTCCTAAGAAACAACCCGGATATTTTATTATTTCCATATCTTCTGCTGTAAGAGAAGTTGACTTGTATATTGTCGTGGCCTTCTGAGGCCAAATTCTGCCGATATCATCGTTTTTTTCTCCAAGTGCGGCCCCGGTTTCGCTTAAAAGTGAAAATGCCTTGGAATGGTCTGTTTTTTTATTTTTTTCTGTTATATTTGTCAGAGGCTCCCTGAAATAATTTATTTTACCCTTCAAATAAAGTATCATCATCCGGAAGTCCTCCAGTAAGGCAATTCTCTCTTTCAATTCTCCTGCCTTCAAGTTTCCCATAAAACCACAGGCTGCCACAAATCCTACAATAATCACTGCCTTAACCATTTATTACCTCCGCCACTGTCCCGGGTCCATGGCTGTTGTTGAGAATGATTATGTTACTAAAGAACCCTTTCTCAATAAGAGGATATATTTCGGATTTTTCTAGACTCTGACGACAGCTGCCGTGAACTGATGTGATAAGTGCCACGCCTGAACTGAGACACTGACTTGCTGCATCCAGGTCTTCTTTTTTACCTATTTCATCGGTTATTATAACTTGTGGCGACATAGAACGTATAAGCATTTGTATGCCTTGTGCCTTGGCTGCTCCATCCAGCACATCGGTTCTTGAACCCAGATCAAAGCTAGGGTTGGAATTGTACATTCCGGCAATTTCAGATCGCTCGTCACATACAGCAACTTTAATCTTTCGGCTGCTCAGGCTGCGGGCAATATCTCTGAGCATGGTGGTCTTGCCGCAGCCCGGCGGCGACACAATAAGCGTGCTGAGAGGCCTTCCGTCGCCGCCCACAAGATAGCGAGCTATCTTGTCTGAGCAGCCTTTTATTTCTTTTGCAAATCTGATATTCATAGAACTTATTTCCTTAATAAGTGTGGTTTGTCCGTTCTTTACCACCGCTTTACCGCATATGCCTACCCTGTGACCTCCTTCAATGGTAATAAATCCTTTTGCAAGGTCTTCTTCATATGCATAATATGAGTACTTTATAAGACTGTTCAGTATTTTTACTAGCTCTTCTGCAGTGATCATATGTGATATTATTTTTTCTCCCGCTGTAGTTTGAAGTCGAACGTTCTGACCGCATCGCATACGTATTTCCTCGATTTCATTAATTACCACATTAGGAAGAACTTCCAGTTCCTGCCTGATAGCAGCCGGTAACCTATTTACTATTTCTCTGAAGGTATCCATATTTTCCCCTTTTCTCCTGATTGATTTATATAATTCTATGAGGGGGACAAGTTTTTATGACAGAAATGTGGTATAATAATTTCATCGATTATTTGTGCGGCAATGACGCCATGGAGGAATAAACAATGAATTATCTGGAAGAAGCAAAACAGCTTTTGGCTGAGCTTAAAAAAATCAGAAGACATATACACAGTTGTCCCGAGGCGGGACCTGTGCTGCCTGAGACGAAGGCATTTGTTATAGAAAAGCTTCGGGAGTACGGTTATGAACCTGAGGAAATATGTGAAAGCGGAATTGTGGCTGTCCTTCGTGGAGGTCAGACACCTGCCTACAGCAAAACAATTCTTCTGCGCGCAGACATGGATGCTCTTGCAATAAAAGAGGAATCGCCTGTAGAATTCGCTTCCCAAAACGGCTTCATGCATGCCTGCGGTCACGATATGCATACGACCATGCTCCTTGGCGCCGCAAAGCTCCTCAAAGCACATGCAAATGAACTTAAAGGCAATGTTAAATTTGTATTTCAGCCTGACGAGGAGGGCTTTACCGGTGCAAAGAAAATGCTTGCAGCAGGTGTACTTGAAAATCCGAAGGTTGACGCGGGTATGGCTTTACATGTTAATTCCGGTACTCCTTCCGGTATGTTTCTTTGCGGTCAGGGTGTCTGCATGGCAGGCTGCACACTTTTCAGAATCAAAGTTAAAGGAACAGGCTGTCACGGTGCAATGCCTGAAACCGGTGTTGACCCTATAAATATCGCCGCCCACATCTACCTTTCACTTCAGGAAATCGTTGCAAGAGAAATAACGCCTACCTCACCTGTTGCACTTACAATCGGAAAGTTCGACGGCGGCAAAGCTCCTAATATAATTCCTGAAGAAGTTGTAATGGAAGGAACCATAAGGACTATGGACAGAGACCTGTCTGCAAAGATTTATGAGAGAATTGAAGAAATTTCAACACAGACTGCCACTCTTTTCCGCGGGTCTGCCGAGGTTACAGAGATGGCCTCCGCCCCTCCTCTTCTTAACGACAAAGAACTTGTAAAAGAAATGGCCGGATATATCAAAGAAATCACCGACCCATCTAAAGTATATTTATTTGAACAGGGCGGTATGGGCTCTGAGGACTTCGCATCCTACACCTATGAAATCCCTTGCAGCTACCTGCTCCTTGGTGCAGGCACACCTTCCGAAAATCCGCTTTTCGGCAAGCCTATGCACAACGATCACGTTGTTTTCAACGAGGATATTCTGCCTATCGGCAGCGCATCGCTTGCCACATGCGCAACGCAGTGGCTTGCAAACAACTAATAGCATGGCGTTCTCACCAATAGTTAATGGTTAAGGTTAAGGTTAATCCCCCAAAAAATCGTTATAATAATCGATTTACTGGGGGATTATCTTCAAAAAAAGCCAAAAAACATCGGAATTTTATCCTTTTATACCATATTTTCCCAAAAATACCCCAGTAAATCACACTTTTCATGCTTTTTTTGGGGGTTCTTTTTTAAGAATATTTAAAATTTCTTCACTTTCAATTCCCCGTGCGGAAAGGATTACAAGAGAATCATCATCAACTACATTTCCTAACCAGCCATTTTTACCGTATTCCTTTGCCCATGTATAGTAAAATATTTCGGTGTGCTGAAGGCTCATTCCCTCCGGTATATATTCAGGAACACAGCCAAATTGGTAACGCAAAACCGCCTCCCCGAAACTGAAATCTCAGGGAGGCGGTCGACCATCTGCGGCCATGTCAAACCGCAGCTTTCATTTTAAATTGTAATACCGGTTCATTACGGCTTATGCAGTCGGATTTGCAGGCTTCGGAAGTCTGTCTGCGATCATCTGCATCA
>CALZFA010000005.1 GCA_945644815.1 uncultured Clostridia bacterium | reverse complement strand
ATAAAAATGGAAATCTCAGGCAATAATAATATTGCTTCAGCATCGGTCATAAAACAAAAGCACCAGGAGGAAGAGTGCAGAAAAGAGCTTTCCGGCATGGAAGCTACGCTGCTTAAAGTTCTGTTTATAAACCCTTGCTTTGCAGAGAAACTCCTGGAGCATGAAGGTATCATGGAAAGCGAGCTGGGCAGAAAAATATTAAATCTTATATTTGAGATTTACGGACTTCGTAGAGAATTTGAACTTTCGGATATTACGGACAGTCTTGATCCAATGGAGAGCCAGACCTTTATTGAGGCTGTCAACGGAATTATAGTTGCAGGTAATGAGGAACAGGTTTTTGAAGAATGTATAAATACCTGGAAACGAAATAAGGCGGTAAGACGGGAAAAGGAACTCATCGACAGGATTTCGCTTGCAGATGAGGAAACAGGCAGTGATTCAATAAAAGAACTTACAGAGGAACTGATGAAGGTTCAGCAGGAAATAAACTCTTTTGGGGGAAGAAAATAATGACGGCAGAAGACAATAAAAAAAGTATTATTGAAGAAACAATTGAAAAAAAAGAAGAGACGGTTTTGACCCCGGCAGAAAAAAAACAGGAGATAATATCTACGCTTCTGGAACGAGCAAAGCAGACTAAAAATAAACTGACATATTCTGCTGTGGCCGATGTTATGGAAACAACGGATCTTGATAAAAATCAGATGGACGACATCTACGAAGCACTTATGTCGAAGGATATTGAAATAGTCTCTGAAACGGAGCCGGATGATTTCGATATTTTGCTAAACGACGATGTGGATATTTCAGAGGATCCCGACCTCATTATGGATGAGCCTGCCGATGTGGATCTGGAGGCCACACTGCCGAAGAGTATCGCAGTAGATGATCCGGTGAGAATGTACCTCAAGGAAATCGGAAAGGTGCCGCTTCTTTCTGCAGATGAAGAAATAGAACTGGCAAAAAGGATGGAACAAGGAGACGAAGAAGCAAAGAGGCGTCTTTGCGAGGCCAACCTAAGGCTTGTTGTAAGCATAGCAAAAAGATATGTGGGAAGAGGTATGCTTTTCCTGGATTTAATTCAGGAAGGCAATCTCGGACTTATTAAAGCAGTAGATAAGTTTGACTATACAAAAGGATACAAGTTTTCTACCTATGCCACTTGGTGGATAAGACAAGCCATTACACGTTCCATAGCAGATCAGGCCAGGACCATAAGAATACCGGTTCATATGGTGGAAACCATAAACAGACTTATCAGAGTATCGCGTCAGCTTCTTCAGACCTACGGGCGTGAGCCTTCTCCTGAGGAGATAGCTGAGGAAATGAATATTTCCGTTGAAAAGGTGCGAGAAATCCAAAAGATAGCTCAGGAACCTGTTTCTCTGGAAACTCCTATTGGTGAGGAAGAGGATAGCCATTTGGGAGATTTCATTCCTGATGAGGATGTGCCGGCACCGGCAGAGGCTGCAGCTTTTTCCATGCTTAAAGAACAGCTGATTGAAGTTCTTGATACTCTGACTGAAAGAGAACAGAAGGTTTTAAAACTCAGGTTCGGCCTTGAGGACGGAAGGGCAAGAACTTTGGAGGAAGTAGGAAAAGAATTTGATGTTACAAGAGAACGTATTCGTCAGATTGAGGCCAAGGCCCTTAGAAAACTGCGTCATCCGAGCAGGAGCAAGAAACTTAAGGATTATCTTGAATAATGATTAAACTTACACCCAGACTTAAAACAATTGCAGAAGAGATAGAAAAGGGCGAAACCATGGCGGATATAGGAACCGATCATGGTTTTCTGCCTATTTATCTGTGGGAAGCAGGCTTGTGCCCAAAGGTGATAATGGCGGACATCAGCAGAGGATCTTTGTCAAAGGCTGACGAAAACTGCAGAAGTCTTCACCCTGAGACAGAGTTTGATTTGCGTCTTGGAAGCGGTCTCGAGGTTCTGTCCTGCGGAGAAGTTGACTCTGTTGTTATCGCGGGCATGGGTGGAATCCTTATGACAGAAATATTAGGCGCTGATGTTCAAAAGGCATGGTCATTCAGGAAATTGATTCTCCAGCCGAGAAACCGTATAGGACAGCTCAGATGGTGGCTATATAACAACGGATTCAGTATATCGGGAGAGAAGCTGGTGAGAGAAGGCAAGTTTATCTGTGAGGTGCTTACCGTGGTTCCGAAGGAGATGGCAGTTGCGGGTGATCTGGGGCCTGATGACATTGAATACGAGTTTCCTCACAAGCTGATAGATTTCAAAAATGAACTCACAGAGGAGTACCTGGAGAAAAAGCTTAATCTTGAAAGGCTTATTCTTGGCAGCATGTCAGAGGGAAGGCAGGAGGAACCTGCAAAACTGCGCCGCCAGAGCTACAGGGTGGAATATCTCGAGTATCTTTTAGGGAGGTTACGGAATGAGAATTGATGATTTTACCGGTATGCTGGAAAACATTGCACCATTGGAAACTCAGGAAGAGTGGGACAATTCGGGATGGCAAATCAAGCTTACCGATGGGGAGATTTCAAAGGTTATGGTCGCTCTTGAAATCAACAGACAGGTGATTTTTGATGCTGTGCTTAATAATATAGATTTAATTATAACACACCATCCGCTGATTTTCGGTGGCATAAACAATGTTGACCATAATAACAATACGGGAAACTATATAGTTGAGCTGATAAAACACGGAATAAGCGTGTATTCCACGCATACACCTTTTGACAAGTGCCATGGCGGCAACAATGACTACCTGGGTATGATACTTGGACTTGAAAATGTCAGCCTTATGGGTACTGATTCCAGCGGTTTCTGCCGTATGGGATTAATATCAGGAAAGGGAATGAAGGTTTCTCATTTCATTGAACATGTATCAAAAGCACTTAAGGTGGATAAGAAACTTTTTAATTACGCAGGCTCACTTGACAGAACAATAAAGAAGGTTGGATGGTGCACAGGTGCAGGAGCTGAATTTATAAGGAATGCAAAATCTGCAGGCTGTGACCTTTATATAACAGGTGATGTGAAGTATCATGCGGCTCAGGAAGCAAGAGAACTTGATATTGCTGTTTTGGATTGCGGTCACTATGGTACTGAGCAAATTTTCTGCGAAAATATCATCTCTATGCTTGACAAAATCATTGGAGTTGATATAATTCAATGCGATGTAAATTTGAATCCGTTTGCAGTAATTTGATAGGGGTTTGGAAATGAATAACAGTAAAAAGGAAAAAAACAGAAAACGTGTTATGCAGGTCGTAGTCATTTTGCTTATTGCAGCAGTGGTTATTACATATAGCATAACCTTCATAGGTTCGTTTTTTTAGTTTATAATTGTAAAATTCTCGGGTAGAGCAGACAATCGCGTGGGGCTTTATGGCTCATGAGGAAAGTCCGGGCTCCGCAGGGCAAGGGTGCCGGATAACGTCCGGCGTAGGTAACTATAGGGAAAGTGCAACAGAAACATTCCGCCGAAACAGTACGGCTGTGGTAAGGTTGAAATGGTGAGGTAAGAGCTCACCGGCAGTATGGAGACATGCTGGCCGTGTAAACCCCACCCGGAGCAAGACCAAATAGGGCGAGGAAGGCGGCGGCCCGTCGCCTGCCCGGAAGGTAGGTCGCTGGAGCCTGTCAGCAATGGCAGGTCGAGATAGATGATTGTTTAATACAGAACCCGGCTTATAGCTCTGCCCGGGTCTTTTTTTGTTTTTCTTGGTACCAAAGAATAGATAAACTAAAAAAGTGATCCTCAGCTTCTTTGCTGCATATCTATACGTGACACTCAGACAGCTGTCTTGGCAGAAGGAGTTTCGAATTTAGAGAATTCTCTGACAATTACCAGCGTGATATGACTGCGTATAAAGATAATCACGGAATCGTGGCGAAGCCTGCTCCGCCTCCGGAGAACAACTGCATGATAGGAATGGTGCCTTGGATAGAATTTGAACACTATAGTCCTGTGCCTTATGCACAGAGCGACTGCTTTTTTCCTGTTATTCAGGCAGGAAAATATACTATGCATGAAGACAGGCTTTGGATGCCGTATTCTTTTACATGTCATCATGCAGTTGCAGACGGATACTATGTATCGGAATTTCTTGATGGGGTGCAGGCTCAGTTTGCAAATCCACATTTGTGGATAGACAAGTAATAAAAAAGTGCTTCTCAATATCGAGAGGCACTTTTGCTTTACATTTTAAAACTGCTTAACCTGCAGTGCTTCCACCAGATTGATATCTCCGTGCTTTTCCACGAAGTAATTGAGTGTGAACTGGTTGGCAAAGAGTATGATAGGTCTTTCAAAGTGGTCGAACACAAGCATTGTTCTGGAATCAAGAACATCCTTGACTTTTTCAAGATCATCTGTTTCCACCCATCGGGCCACGCTGAAATCCAGCCTGTCCAAGCGTATTTCCGCATTATATTCGTTTTTAAGTCTGTATTCGAAGACTTCAAACTGGAGCTGACCGACAGCACCGATAACAACCTCGTTATACTGGTTTCTGTAAACCTGAATTGCTCCTTCCTGAGCCAGCTGATCCACGCCTTTCTGAAACTGCTTTGCCTTCATGGTGTTCTTAGGTGTTACCAGTGCGAACAGCTCTGGTGGAAAGGTAGGAAGCGGCTCGAAAAAAAGGGGTTCTTTAGTCGTGGTCAGGGTATCACCGATCTGGTAGTTGCCGGTATCGTATATACCGATTATATCGCCTGCGATGGCTTTATCCACTGTTTCACGCTCGTTTGCCATGAGCATTGTGGACTGGGCGAGTTTCATTTCCTTGCCGGTTCTTGACAGCTTTACGCTCATGCCCCGTTCAAATGTTCCCGAGCATATTCTAAGGAATGCAAGTCTGTCCCTGTGGGCCGGATTCATGTTGGCCTGAATTTTGAAAATAAAGCCGCTGAAGAAGTCATCTGTAGGCTGTACTTCTCCGTCAGTCGTCTTACGAGGACCCGGAGCAGGGGACATATCCAGAAAATGATTAAGGAAAGGAATTGTACCGAAATCAGCCAGCGCCGAGCCGAAGAATACCGGCGACAGCTTTCCGCGGGAGATGAGGTCCATATCAAATTCATTTCCGGCGCCCTGAATAAGCTCTATTTCATCACGAAGGGCGGAGAGATTGTAACCGGCCACTTCATTTTCAAGTTCCGGACCGAATACACCATCATCGCCCAGTGGGATTGTTTTTCCGGCCTTATACAAGTGTACTTCATTCTTTAAGATATCGTATATCCCTTCAAAATTCAGACCGTTTCCAATGGGCCATGTAACGGGAACAGAAGGAAGTCCAAGAACATCCTCAAGTTCCTGAACCAGGTCAAAGGGCTCTCTGGTTTCTCTGTCAAGTTTGTTAATGAAAGTAAAGATAGGTATCCCGCGCATAGAGCAGACTTTGAAAAGCTTTTTTGTCTGTGCCTCTATACCTTTGGCGCCGTCTATTACCATTACAGCACTGTCTACAGATGTAAGTATTCGATATGTGTCCTCACCGAAATCATTATGACCCGGTGTGTCCATTATAGATATAACTTTGCCTGCATATTCAAACTGCATAACTGAAGAAGTTACAGATATTCCTCTCTGTTTTTCTATCTCCATCCAGTCAGAGGTGGCAAATTTGCTGTTCCTTCTTGCTTTTACTGTGCCCGCCTCGCGGATTGCCCCGCCGTGTAGCAGAAGTTTCTCTGTCAAAGTAGTTTTACCTGCGTCGGGGTGGGATATTATACCGAAAATTCTTCGTGCCTGTATTTCCTCTAATCTGGTTGCCATATATTCTCCTTTATATTTTTATATCCGCAAAATGTATTTAACTTAGTTTTTGCCGCAGTTTTTATGATAACATATATTTCAAATTTGTAAACTGATTTTACGGCAGAAGACTAATTTTCACAGATATTACATTGTATTTTGACTGATAATAATGTATAATATACGAATTCGCGATTTAGACACGAGAGGTGATAAGATAAATGTCGGAAGAAAAGACAATAGAGATAACAGCAGAAAACAAAATGGGAACCATGCCTATACGCAAGCTTCTTGTAAGCATGGCTTGGCCGGCAGTTCTTTCTATGACAATAAACGCACTTTACAATGTTGTGGACAGCATCTTCGTGGCACAATTAAGCGAAGACGCATTAACAGCTGTATCCATTGTAAATCCTGTACAGATGCTTATAATTGCACTTTCAGTAGGCAGCGGAGTAGGGATAAATTCTCTCATAGCCAGAAAACTCGGCGCGGGTCGCCGGGAGGAAGCAGATCAGGCAGCTTCTACCGGGGTAAGGATTGGATTTATGAACTATCTTGTATTTCTCGCTGCAGGTCTACTTTTGACCGCACCTTTTGTTGGAACCTATGCAGAAAAGGGAACATCTATATATGATTCTGCTTGCGTGTATATGTTTATAGTATGCGTGGGTTCGGTTTTTCTCAATATTCAGGTAGTTCTTGAGAAGATTCTCCAGTCAACGGGCAACATGATAGCACCTATGATATGCGGACTTGTTGGCACCGTTGTAAACATTGCCTTGGATCCCATACTCATTTTCGGACTTGTGGGAATGCCGGAACTTGGTGTGGCAGGCGCGGCCATTGCAACGGTGACGGGCCAGTTATGCGGAATGTGCATCGGTATGTACATCATAATAAGGGGTGAACACCTTGTGACGATTAAAATAAAAGGTTTCAGACTGAAATGGAGTACGGTGATAGATATTTATAAGGTCGGGCTTCCGTCTATTATAATGCAGTCAATCGGATCTCTTATGCTTATTCTCTACAATACAATTCTTGTAGTATACTCTACCACTGCTGTTGCCGTACTTGGAATATATTTCAAGATACAGTCATTTGTGTTTATGCCTGTTTTCGGGCTGAATCAGGGGGCAATGCCTATAATGGGTTATAACTATGGCGCAAGAGATAAAAATCGTTTAATGGATGCGTATAAGGAATCGCTTAAAATAGCCGTTGCGGTTATGGGCTGTGGCTTTTTGCTGTTTCAGCTTTTTCCGGCAGAGCTTCTCAAGATGTTTGACGCATCCTCTGAGATGTTGAAGATAGGTATACCTGCTCTTAGAATCATCAGTATCTGTTTTATTCCGGCCGCTTTCGGAATAATTACATCCACAATGTTTCAGGCAACCGGTCACGGAATGCTCAGCCTGTTTGCTTCTCTCTTAAGACAGCTTGTGGGAATACTTCCTCTTGCATATATCCTGATAAGGATAGGCGGTGTGGGGCTTTCATGGGCATCCTTTCCGCTGGCAGAAATAATAGGCTTTACTTACAGTGCGATTATGTTGAGAAGGCTTTACAAAAAAGAAATAGAGTTCATTTCTACCAAATCGTAAATCAAAGGGTCGCGTATCAGGTGTGACCACACTGTGTATGTTGCCTTGACAAAATCTTCGTTAAGGGGTATTTTATGGTCAATAATAGGACAGGAATAAGGGAGCTCTTCACAGTTGTAGATTAGCTCTAATATGCCGTCTTCATTTATAAACGGTGCAAGGGGATATGTCCGGCATTGCAGAGGCCTTTTGTTTCGAGGGCAAAAAGGAGGTGTTTTGCATTTAACAAAGTAAACGGGACCGGACCAGCTCTCGGGAAAGTCATAGTCTTCCGCTGATTCTGAGGTCCACTCAAGCCAACCATCTTTTTTATTGTGAATTTTATGCTCACCGGGATATAGATATATACCCAATTCATCTTCACCTTTGGTGTTATCTTTGGAGCCGCAGGTGCAGCAAACAGAGCCGCAGAGCCTGCCGCAATCGCCATCTATAGGAGAGACTCTGTCTAAAAGCCTGTAGATGGATTTCCATGTTCTTTTTTTAATTGTACTTTTCATATCTGAAATTATATCAGCAGTTCTGATTTCACGCAATAATTTTAACAACATTTTAACATGCTGATTTCTACAAACTTTCACGTTTTGATGTTAAAATAATATGGTTATTTTGAATTTCTTATATTGGATGAGGTATTTAATGAGACTTGGAATTGATGTTGGATCAACTACTGTTAAACTGATCCTTGTTAATGAAAACGATAAAATAGTTTATCAGAAATATGAGCGGCATATGTCAAGCGTGTTCAGCAAAGTAAGTGAGTTACTTAGAAATCTTATAGTTGCAGAAGGAGACATTCCTGTGAGAGTCGTAATAACCGGTTCCGGAGGACTGTCACTTGCAGATACTATAAATGCAAGATTTGAGCAGGAAGTAGTTACATGTTCTTTGGCAGTGCAGAAGCTTATTCCTCAGACAGATGTCGTAATTGAACTTGGGGGAGAAGATGCTAAGATAACCTTTTTTGGAAGCACTGTGGAGCAGAGAATGAATGGTACTTGTGCAGGCGGAACAGGTGCATTCATTGACCAGATGGCCATTTTGCTAAATACCGACGCAGATGGACTTAACGAGGCAGCAAAAGACTATACGGTTATATATCCTATCGCTGCTCGCTGCGGTGTCTTCGCAAAGACAGATATACAGCCTTTGATTAATGAGGGGGCACCCATTGAAAATCTTGCCGCATCTATTTTCCAGGCAGTAGTCAATCAGACTATCAGCGGACTGGCCTGCGGACACAGAATAAAAGGAAATGTGGCTTTTCTGGGGGGCCCGCTTACATATATGTCTGAACTGAGAAAAAGATTTATAGAGACATTGAATTTGGCACCTGAAGAAGTAATTTTCCCGGAAAACTCTAAGTATTTTGTGGCTTTAGGGGCAGCCTTCATGGCGGACAAATGCGAGGAGGTCAATATCAGTACCATTGTAGAACGTATTGACAATGTCGACCCTCTGGCTGCAGCTTCAACAAAGAGAATAGAACCTCTTTTCAGAAACCGACAAGAATATGAAGAGTTCAAAACGCGTCATGATATGGCGAAGATAAAGAGAAAACCCCTTGAAAATTGCAAAGGGGCACTTTTTCTTGGAATTGATGCAGGTTCAACCACAACCAAGGCTGCATTAATTGATAAAGATGAGAATCTTGTATATTCATATTATAAAAATAACGAAGGAAATCCTCTTGGAGCCACAAGAGAACTTCTCTCAGAAGTGTACAGGCTTATGCCTTCCGGCTGCTGGATAGGAAACACAACCGTAACAGGATATGGTGAGGGACTTATTAAAGCCGGATTTAATGCTGACTTTGGAATAATAGAAACTATGGCTCATTACAAGGCTGCCGAAGAATTTCTTCCGGGTGTGGATTTTATTTTGGATATCGGCGGTCAGGATATGAAATGTATGAAGATAAAGGATGGTGCAATCTACAACATTATGCTCAATGAGGCATGTTCTTCAGGGTGCGGTTCTTTTATCGAGACCTATGCAAAATCTGTTGACATGAAAGTTGAAGATTTTGCCAGAATCGGTCTTATGTCTGAGAATCCCGTGGATTTGGGGACACGATGCACGGTATTTATGAATTCAATGGTAAAACAGGCTCAGAAAGAAGGGGCCGACATTGGAGATATTGCTGCCGGACTGTCATATTCGGTTGTCAAAAATGCTCTTTACAAGGTAATTAAACTCAGGAACCCTGAGGAAGCAGGGAAAAAAATAGTCGTTCAGGGTGGAACTTTCCTCAATGAGTCGGTTCTGAGGGCTATAGAAAAGGTTTTGGGCAAAGAGGTTGTAAGACCGGATATCGCCGGTATCATGGGAGCATACGGCTGTGCTCTTAACTCTCTGGCAAACTGGGAGGAGGGACACCGCTCGTCGCTTATCCATGCCGAGGATCTTGTCTCCTTTGAGGCAGGAAGCAGTAATGCCAGATGTGCCGGCTGTGAGAATAAATGCATGCTTACAATTACCCGCTTTAATGATGGAACCAGGTATACAACAGGAAACAGATGCGAAAAAGGTGACGGAAAGAAAAATAAAACCTCTAATCTTCCTGATCTGTACGAATATAAGCTTCACAGACTTTTTTATTATGAGCCGTTGTCTGAAGAAGAAGCCAATAGGGGAAGTGTGGCTATACCGAGAGTACTTAATATGTATGAAGACTATCCTTTCTGGTTCACTTTCTTTACAAAGCTTGGATGGAGAGTGGTGCTTTCGCCTATGTCATCCAAGGAGATATATGAAAAAGGAATGGATACAATTTCATCGGACACAGCCTGTTATCCTGCCAAACTTGTCCATGGCCACATAAAGACTCTTGTAGAAATGGGGGAAAAGTGGATTTTCTATCCGTGTATAAATTATGAGCAGATCGAAGATGCCAATGCTCCTAACCATTACAATTGCCCGATTGTTGCCACGTATCCGGAGGTAATCGCCAACAATATGAACGAAATATTTCATGAAGAGGGTGTAGAGTTTACACATGATTTCCTCCCTTATGATGATGATAAAAGACTAACGGAAAGACTTTTAGATCTCCTTAAAGGAAGAGGCATAAAAATACTGCGTTCACAGGTTAAAGAAGCTGTTGAAGCCGCCAGAGCCGAGCAGCTTGCATTTAAAAAAGATGTTGAAGCTGAAGGCAGACGTGCAGTGGAATATGCCAGAGAATATGGCAAGAAGATAATAGTCCTTTCCGGTCGACCTTATCATCTTGACACAGAAATCAATCACGGAATAGATAAAATGATCGTATCCTATGATATGGTGGTTGTATCTGAGGACTCAATCTGTAATAACATAGAGCTGCCTCGGCCTATAAGAGTTCTTGATCAATGGGTTTACCATTCAAGACTGTATAAAGCTGCTAATGTTGTGGGTACAATGGACGATGCCGAGCTTGTTCAGCTTAATTCGTTTGGCTGCGGGGTTGATGCCGTTACCACCGATGAAGTTGAGGAAATACTCGAAAATTCAGGTAAATTATACACTGTACTCAAGATAGACGAAGGTAACAACTTAGGCGCTATAAGAATCAGAATCAGATCACTTAAAGCCGCTATGGAAGAAAGGGAAAAGAACGGAATAAAGGCTTGCCACAATGAAAAGCCTTTTGAAAGAAAACTTTTTACCGAAGAAATGAGAAAAAACTACACACTTTTAGTTCCGCAGATGTCACCTATACATTTCCAGTATCTTGAGGTGGCATTGCGTGAAAGCGGGTATAATGCAGTAGTTATTCCAACAGTTGATAAGGCGGCTGTGGATGAAGGTCTGAAATATGTCAATAATGATGCCTGCTATCCTACTCTGGTTACTCTGGGGAAGATGATAAGTGCATTGAAATCGGGAGAATATGACCTGGACAGAACTGCGCTGATAATGTCACAGACAGGAGGAGGATGCAGAGCCAGCAACTATATAGCACTCCTCAGAAAGGCGCTTAAGGACCTTGGAATGGAGCAGATACCGGTAGTTTCATTCAATATGGTGGGACTTGAAGCCAACCCGGGATTCAAAATAGATATAGATATGGGAAAACGTCTTATTATGGCGGCTGTTTACGGAGACCTTTTTCAGAGACTTCTGTATGCTACAAGGCCATATGAAGATGTGCCGGGCTCTGCCGAAGGTATTATGAAAAAATATGAGGAAGCAATTTTCCAAAACTGCAAGGACGGAAAATTAAGTACATATAAAAAACTGATACCGCAGATTGTAGCTGAATACGATACGTTGCCTCTTAAAAATGTTAAAAAGGCGAAGGTCGGTGTTGTGGGAGAAATTCTTGTAAAATATCATCCGGATGCCAACAATAATATTGTGGATATTATCGAAAAGGAAGGCGGAGAAGCAGTTGTACTGGATCTAATAGATTTCTTCCTTTACGGCATGTACAGCAAGAAGTTCAACTATGAAAAGCTTTCAGGTTCATATAAACAGTATAAGGTTAATGAGCTTGGCATAACTTTAATTGAGTGGTTCAGAAAACCCCTCAGAAAAGCCCTGAGGCAAAGCAAGCGGTTCAATGAACCTTCATATATCCAACATACGGCAGAAGAGGCATCACAAATAGTATCAATAGGAAATCAGTGCGGAGAGGGCTGGCTTTTAACGGGAGAGATGATAGAGCTGATAAAGAGCGGAGCCACTAATATTGCTTGTCTTCAGCCTTTTGCCTGTCTGCCTAATCATGTGACGGGCAAAGGAATGATGAAAGCTATCAGAGAGCGTTTTCCTGAGGCCAATATCGTAGCCATTGATTATGACCCTGGAGCAAGCAACGTCAATCAGCTTAACAGGATAAAGCTTATGATGTCCCAGGCTCATAAGAATATGGAAAACAAATAATTATAATCCTCGTGACTCTAAATCACGGGGTTTTTTTACTAAAACACCTTGAAATGAACCCGGTACTATTGTATAATAACATAGCCAAAATACATAACAAGTTAGGAGGTGTCTCCATGGGAAGACACGGTACAATAGCAGGAAGAAAAGCCGCACAGGACTCTAAGAGAGCTGCTATGTTCACTAAATATGCAAGAGCAATTACGGTAGCAGCTAAAGCCGGCGGAGACCCTGAGTACAATGCAACATTAAGACTGGCAATTGAAAAAGCCAAGGCAATTTCAATGCCTAATGATAATATTACAAGAGCTATTAAAAAAGGAACAGGTGAGCTTGCCGGCGAATCATATGAAGAACTGAGCTTTGAAGGTTACGGAGTAGGAGGAGTTGCTGTAATTGTTGAGGCGCTTACCGACAATAATAACAGAACAACCTCTGCAGTCAGATCAACATTTGATAAATACGGGGGAAACCTTGGTACACCGGGGTGCGTTTCTTATATGTTCTCAAGAAAAGGAATTATCCTTATTGAAAAGAGTGATTCCATCGATGAAGATACTCTTCTTGAAGCAGCCCTTGAAGCCGGTGCAGAAGATATGGTTGTCCATGAAGACAGCTTTGAAATCGTCACTGAACCGTCTGCTTATACGGATGTACATCATGCACTTTTGGATGCAGGATATGAAATCGCTGAATCAGACATTGATTATGTGCCTTCCATGGAAGCTGCGCCATCAGATCCGCACGATATAGCCAAACTTGCCAAGATGATTGAGCTTTTAGAGGACAATGATGATGTTCAAAAGGTTTATACAAATTGCTCAATTGATCTTTATGAGGAATAAATACGGTGCGTTTAACCTAAAATAATATCAATCCTGGGTTATGCGTTAAGGACACATAATTGAACCTACACTTGAGCATCGGGAGTCCGGGTTTCCGGTATGTTATGTCAGGCCCCCATGAGGGGAAGACAGAGGTACGGAACAGGACACCCACCTATCGGAAGATAGGGCGTCAATTATATCCTTGACGGTAATTTGGGATTTTTTATTATAAACAACATATTTAGAAGTAAAAGGAAAACAAAATGAATCACATGAAACCGGCCGAAACCTTGAAAGCTCTCATAGAGACATCCAAGGTAAAGGCCAGTATGCCTATAAAGCGTATGGTTATTTTTGGAATTTTTGCCGGAGCATACATAGCATTTGCCGGGGCGGGAGCCAACATGGCGGCATACGGACTGCTTTCCTCAACGGAAACTTTCGGATTGGGAAAGATCCTCTCCGGAACTATTTTTACCGTTGGACTTATTATGGTTGTATTGGGAGGCGCGGAACTGTTTACAGGAAATACAACAATGATTGCTGCGGTCATAGATAAAAGAATAACCGTATCTTCCATGCTGAAAAACTGGGTGATAGTATACATATGCAACTTTATCGGTGGTGTTCTCATAGCATTTATGGTGTACTATTCCGGTGTGCTTAATTCCGGCGAAGGTATGCTGGGGGCTATGACCGTGAAAATTGCAGCGGGAAAAGTTAATATGTCTTTTGGTTCTGCTTTTGTCAGCGGAATACTCTGCAACTGGCTTGTATGTATGGCCGTATGGCTTTCAACGGGTGCACAGACAACGGTAGGAAAGATCCTTTCGATTTTCTTCCCGATCTGGCTCTTTGTAACCGCCGGATTTGAACACAGCGTAGCTAACATGTATTTTATTCCTGCAGGAATATTTGCGAAGAGCAATCAGATGTTTACTGCTCTCTCAGAAATGGGATTCGATGCTCTTGCAAACCTTAACTGGTCAGGAATGTTTGAATTAAATTTACTCCCTGTAACTTTAGGAAATATTGTTGGTGGAGCGGTGTGCGTTGCAATAGGGTATTATACTGCTTTGGCAGATAATAAATAAAAATTTTAGTAGAGGTAAAAAGATGAACGAAAAACAACTAACGGTGCGCGGACTGGTTATCGGTTCAATCGGCAGCATTATTCTTACTATGAGTTCAATGTTTATAGCACTAAAACTCAGCTCACTGCCTTGGCCGATTATGTTCGTTGTTCTTGTTTCGATGTTCGTTCTGAAGCTCATGGGAAATACCAATCTCCAGGAGATCAATGTTACTCAGACTGCAATGTCTGCAGGAGCTATGGTAGCAGGAGGATTGGCTTTCACCATTCCGGGCATCTGGATGTTAAATCCTGATAATGAGCTTTCAATTACTGTACTCTTGGCGGTTACGCTCGGAGGAGTGGTTCTTGGATTGATTTTCACAGCTCTTTTCAGGAAGTACTTTATCGAAACAAAAGAACTTCCCTATGCAATGGGACAGGCTGCAGCTGCGACACTTGAGGTAGGTGACAGTGACAAAAAGAAGGCAGGTCTGCTCTTCATTTCCATGGGAATTGCAGGAGTATTTACCGCTTTGAGAGACTGGCTTCAAAAAATACCGGCCACACTTATAAGCAGCAAAATTGCCGGAAGCTACGGCTCCTTGACAGGTATATGGTTTTCTCCTATGCTCATATCAATAGGTTACATAATAGGTCCTGTTGTAATTGGAGTCTGGTTTCTCGGAGCACTCATAGGAGACTTCGGGATACTTGTAGGAGGCACTGAACTTGGTTTCTGGGATCTAACAGAGGCGGCAAACATTAAATCATCTCTCGGTATCGGACTTATGGTAGGTACAGGACTTGGAATTCTTGTAAAAGGAATTATTCCAAAGGCAAAGGATATCTTTGGATCCATGTTCATTAAAGATAAGCTTGGTGATACATTTATCAACATGAGATGGGCTCCATTTGTTATGATTGTTATTGCAGCCGTTTTTACATTTGTGACAGATATGGGACTTTTGGCTTCCGTAATAACAATTTTGGGTGCCTGGCTTGCAACATCCATGTCAGCACAGTGCGTAGGTCAATCAGGAATAAATCCTATGGAAATTTTTGGAATAATAGTTCTGCTGGCTTCAAAGGCTGTTTCAAACATAGGCGATATTGAGGCTTTCTATGTAGCTGCAGTTGTAGCTGTTGCCTGCGGTCTGGTAGGCGATGTTATGAATGATTTTAAAGCAGGGCAGATTCTTCACAGTGATCCAAAAGCGCAGTGGATTGCGGAGGTTGTCGGCGCACTTATCGGCGGAGTGGTTTCTGTAGTTATTCTTGCAGTTATACTTAAAGCCTATGGCGGAGAAGCCTTCGGCGGAGAAATGTTTCCTGCTGCGCAGGCATCTGCAGTTGCTGCAATGGTGGGAGGAATATCACACATACCGGCATTTGTCATTGGACTGGTCGTTGCGGTAATACTTTATTGTGTAAACTTTCCTGTTATAACGCTGGGACTGGGTGTATATCTTCCGTTTTATCTTTCGGCTACTGCTTTTATCGGCGGGCTCATCAGATTTGCAGTAGATAAGGCATTTCCGTCCTTTGAAAAGGAAGGACGCGGCACAATTATAGCGTCCGGTCTTTTGGGAGGAGAGTCTATAGTAGGTGTAATTATTGCAATTGTAATGGCGATTAAGATTATCGTCTGATAGATAAAGGGAGTTTTTCATGGGAGAAAGAGTTGTCATTATCGACGGGAACAGCTTGATTAACAGGGCATATTATGCTATGCAGAGACCAATGATAACCCGGGAAGGAATATATACACAAGGTATCTATGGTTTTCTTAACATGCTCACTAAAATAAGAGAAGACTATAAACCGGGCTATCTTACGGTAGCATTTGACCTTAAGGCGCCAACTTTCAGGCATCTTGAATACACGGAATATAAAGCCGGAAGAAAACCTATGCCTCCTGAGCTTGCAATGCAGATGCCCCTTCTCAAAGAAATTCTTCAGGCCATGAACATACCTATTCTTGAAATGGAAGGTTTTGAAGCCGATGATATAATCGGCACAGTGGCAAGACTGGCTGAGGA
This sequence comes from uncultured Clostridia bacterium, assembly GCA_945644815.1. GTDB lineage: Bacteria > Bacillota > Clostridia > Peptostreptococcales > Anaerovoracaceae > SUG1106. The sequence continues at coordinate 17,389 of CALZFA010000005.1, read as the reverse complement.
ACTGGAGATGGAGCCTCTGATTGTAACCGGCGACAAGGATGCTCTCCAGCTTGCTACTGACAAGACAAAGGTGCTTATCACCAAGAAGGGTGTTACCGAGTTCGAGCTCTTTGATCATGATAAAATGTTGGAAAGATATAATCTTACTCCTGCTCAGTTCATTGATTTAAAAGGATTGATGGGGGATTCTTCGGATAATATTCCGGGAATCCCCGGAGTGGGAGAGAAAACGGGCATAAAGCTGCTCCAACAGTTTGGTTCAATAGATAATATGCTTGCCAATACGGAGCAGATTGCAAAGGAAAGTCTTCGCAATAAAGTTGAAGAAAATGCCCAGCTGGCTCTTATGAGCAAGCAACTTGCTACCATAAACAGGTATGTTCCTGTAGAGTTTAAATTTGAATCTTTAAAGGAAGAGGAGCCTGATTATGACAAACTGATAGAAATATACAGGAAACTGGAATTTAACAGTTTTCTAAAAAAGATGAAAATACCCGTTCATGAAGACGCTTCTGAAGGCATTAAACAGATAAAGGCTGAGAAAGAAGTGATTAAAACTGCAGACGAACTTGATAAACTGATGGTTCTGGCCGGTAAGGAAGTATTTCTAAAAGTTTTCGGTGACCATAGTCATATAAGAACACCCGAAATTCAGGGGATATTTATTATGGACGAAGAAAAAGCATTTTATATTGACACTTTGTCAGTAAAAGCTGATAAAGCCGCAGGATATATTGACAGACTTGATGTCTCTTTTTTCGGTCATGATATAAAAGATGATGTCTATTCTCTTATGTATTTTGGACTCAAAAATTTTACAATATCATACGACACGGCTATAGCAGAATATGTCCTTGATGTTTCAAGAAACAAATATGATTTAAAGACTCTTACACTTGAAAAGCTGCACAGGGATTTGCCTGATGAAAGTTCATTTGTTGGTGAAAACGGTCAGTTTGAAATATTTTCCGACAATAATGACGCATTAGCAGATTATGGAGTATTGATGAGCGGCATTATAAGAGACATAAGACAATGTCAGGAATCAGATATTGAAAATAATAATCTTTGCAAAATTCTTTATGATGTTGAACTACCGCTGATAGAGGTTCTTGCCTCCATGGAATTAAACGGAATAAAGGCAAATAAGGACTTTATTGACGATTTCGGAGTTCAGCTTAAAGATAAGATCAAACTTCTTGAGCTTGAGATTTATGAATATGCCGGATATGAGTTCAATATAAATTCAACTGTTCAGTTGGGAGAAGTTCTTTTTGAAAAATTGAAGCTTCCTTCAGGGAAAAAGACAAAACGGGGTTACAGCACAGGTGCGGATATTCTGGAAAAAATAAAAGAAAAACATCCTATCGTTCCTGCGGTTTTGGAATACAGAAATCTTACAAAGCTGAATTCAACTTATGTGGAAGGCCTTAAACCTTTGATAGCCTGCGACGGAAGAATTCATGCTCATTTTCAGCAGACCGTTACGGCAACGGGAAGAATCAGCTGTACAGAGCCTAACTTGCAGAATATTCCCGTAAGACAGGAACTGGGACGAAAGCTCAGATGCGCATTTGAGGCAGAGGAAGGATATACCTTGGTGGGAGCCGATTATTCTCAAATTGAGCTTAGGGTTCTTGCCCATCTTTCTCAGGATGAAAGTCTTATAGATGCTTTTAACAAAGGAGAGGATATACACAGACTGACTGCGGCCAGAGTTCTTGGTGTTCCGGCAGAACAGATTACAGTATATGAAAGGAGTCGTGCAAAAGCTGTTAATTTCGGTGTAATTTACGGGATGAGCGGTTTTGGCCTCAGTGAAGAACTGCATATTACACGAAAAGAGGCAGAAGAATATATAAACGAATACTTCAAAAAACATAGTAAAGTAAAAGAATACATGGACGGGCGGATTTCAGACGCCAAAAAAACAGGGTATTCTGAAACAATTTTAGGGAGAAAGAGGGCTATCCATGAAATAACCGCATCTTCATATATGGTTCGCCAGCTGGGTGAAAGACTTGCAATGAACACTCCTATTCAGGGAAGTGCTGCTGATATTATCAAGCTGGCAATGTTAAATGTGTATAGGGAATTAAAGATGAAATATCCTGAAGCCAGACTTATACTTCAGGTTCATGATGAACTTATATTAGAGACGCCTGAAAATAAGACCGAGGAAATCAAGGAGCTTCTTGTGAGAAATATGGAAAACGCCATGAAGCTGTCTGTAAAGCTTATTGCAGAAGTAAACACGGGTCATACATGGTTTGACCTTAAATAAACGGGAAAGAAGTAATTATGATAGTAATAGGACTGACAGGCGGAACGGGGTCGGGAAAATCCACGGTTGCCGCTTATCTGAAAGGAAAAGGATGCCACATAATCGATGCAGATAAAATTTCAAGAGAGCTCACCGCCAAAGGAGGGGAGGCACTTGGAGCAATAATGTCGGCATTTGGTCAGGACGTTTTTTTTGAAGATGGCAGTCTTGACCGAAAAAAACTGGGAACAATCGTCTTTAATGATACTCAAAAGCTCAAAATCCTCGAAGAAATTATCACCCGAAAAGTGATCGAACTGACTCTTCAAAGGATTGCAAAACTTAAAGTACAGGGAAATGAAAGTATTGTTGTTTTAGATGCTCCGCTTCTTTTTGAGTGTGGTATGAATGACTGCACCGATGAAAACTGGCTTGTAATATGTGAACAGGAGCAACGTGTGAATCGTCTTATGAAAAGGGATGGAATGGAACGTCAATCTATTTTTGACAGAATGGCAAATCAGCTTCGTGATGATGAAAAAATTATTCTGGCAGATTATATTATTGATAATTCGGGTACTTTAGAAGAACTATACAGGCAGATTGACAGCCTTATTGAAAGGGTAGAAAATGAAAAAAAATAATGGCTCAAAAATTTTAGATTTTATGAAAAAATACTGGATAGGTGTTGTTATAATTATTCTTATTTTTGCCGTCATTTTATCCAGCGTTGAAATATATAAGGAAGAGGTTCTGAATATTGACCCAAGCATTGAGTACATTGAGCAAGACACCCTTTTTCTGTCTTCGGAAACAATAGATACTTTGAATCCCGTTATTTCACAGAGCGAGGATGTCTATTACATTTCAAAACTTATTTACGATGGATTGTATGATTATGATGAAAACATGAGTGTTATACCTCGACTTGCATCTGAGTACACAATAAATACCGAAAAGGCATTTATAGAGGTGACGTTGAAAGACGGTATAAAGTGGCATAATGGCAACAATCTTAAAGCATCAGATGTTGTTTTCACCATAAATGCAATGAAGGCGGCAGGCTCAAAATGTCCATATTACAATAAGATTAGCAGAATTCACTCTGCTTTTATGCGCAGCAAGAATGTTGTTGCAATATATTTTAATAATAATTATAACTGTTCTCTTGATGATTTGGTTTTTCCTATTGTACCATCATCGCAGTATTCCGGCACGGGAGCTTTTGTTGCTGCTAAGGATGATTTCAGACCTATCGGCACAGGACAATACAAATATAATTCATATAACAAAAAGAAACAACTGGAATTGATACCAAACGATAATTATTTCGGAACAGCAGCAGAGAAGAATATAACTGTCACACTGCTTCCGGAGCGTGACCTTGCAGCTAATATGATGGAAATAGACAGTGTAAGCTGTTATGTTGATTCGGCTGCAAATCGAAAGTCAATTGCCCTTGACAGAGGCTATCAGATATTTGATATTCCATCTAACAAAGTGGAGTTTCTTGTTTTTAATACAAGCAGTGCATACTTAAGCAAAAAAAATATGCGCAAAGCTCTGGCTTACGGAATTGATACAAAAAAAATTCTTGAGGGCGCATATATGGGAGACGGGATCTTGACAGATACCATATATTATCCTAACTTTATGGGCGTAAAAGACACCTTATCCGAGTATTCCTATGACATAAAAAAGTCACAGCAAATGCTTTCACAAATGGGATGGAAGGATATAAACGGAGACGGAGTATTGGAGGATAAGGATGGGAAGAGGTATACTCTTGAAGTGCTTACATGCAAGGATAACGCAACCAGAAGTTCAGCTGCTCATATCATAAAGAATAATTTGGAGCTATTAGGACTTAAGACAGAGGTAATATCTCTCCCTGCATCAGAATATATACGAGCAATTAGGGCTAAGGATTTTGACATTTTAATAACAGGGTACACAATTGAAGAAAGCTATGATCTCAGAAGCTTTTTTAACGGAAAAAATGAATGGGGTTATACCAATTACGGATTATCTACAAAAGCTGCCGAACTGGACAGGCTGTATACGCCACAACAATATACGGAAAAATATAAGGAACTTAAAGAGCTGCTTTTGGATGAATTGCCATATTATACACTTTGTTACAAAAAAATGAGTCTTATTGGAACCAGTACATTTGAGGCTGACAAGATGCCGATGTTCAATAATATATACAAGAACTGCGATACCTGGAGATGGACTTTGACAGAAGAAAAAAATAATGAAGATAATGAGTAAAAACTAATTGAAAAACCTGTTTTGTTATGATATTATGGTAATGTTATTTATAACATTTTGCCGGCGTGATGGAATTGGCAGACGTGCGGGACTCAAAATCCCGTGGTGGCAACACCGTATGGGTTCGACCCCCATCGCCGGCACCATTTAAAAAAAGAATTAAATCACACTTGAGAGGAGAAAAAATATGGATGCTTTGATTCAGTTGGTGCCTTTATTGCTTTTAATAGTAGTTATGTATTTCTTAATGATCAGGCCTCAGAAGAAAAAAGACAAACAGATTCAGGACATGAGAAAAAGCCTGCAGGTAGGAGACGAAATAGTTACAATAGGAGGCATTTGCGGTAAAATTGTAAAGACCAAGGACGAATCATTTATCATTCAGGTTGGTGCCGACAAGGTCAAGTTTGAAATGATGAGATGGTCTGTTTCATCGGTCACAAAAGCTTCACCTAGACGAGAATCCGTTGACGATGTGCAAGAAGAAGCGCCTAAGAAGATTATGCCTAAAAGACTGAGAAAGTCATCGGATGTAGAAGAAATGGAAGCTCAGGAATCATCTTCTGAGAATGAATAAAAAGGGCTTCAATCGTGTGAAATAAGAATTAATAAGGCTGAGGACGGCATTTAAGCTGTCCTCTTTTAGTTAGTAAAGAAGGAGAAAGCATTAAATAATGTTGAAAAACAGACGATTTTACTTGTATATAAACCCAAAAAGTAGTACAATAGAATGTAAAATAAAATGCCGGATTTTGTGCATTATTAGATTTTTATAATGAGAGGTTTTAGTAATATGAATCTAAAATTTAAACGTGGACTGGCTTTATTGGTAATCATTGTACTTGTTTTTGGCTGGTTTGTGACACTCTTTGGAATAGGAGATGTTGATTCAGTAAAAGACGCATTAAAGTACGGTCTGGATATTAACGGCGGCGTATATGTGGTTATGGAAGCCCAGACCGATGCCACCGGTGAGGAACTTGAAGATCTAATGGATCAGACAAGAGCAGTTCTGGACAACCGTGTTAATCAGATGGGTGTTGCAGAATCTTCTGTCACCATTGAAGGTGATAAGAGATTAAGGGTTGAAATACCTGGTGTGAACAATGCAGATGAAGCAATCGAGGCAATAGGAAAGACTGCAAAACTGACCTTTATACTTGCTGACGGAACAGTTGTTGTAGACGGAAGCAATGTAAAAGACGCACAGATTGCTACAGACGGAAGTAACTATAAAATTCTTCTTGAGTTTGACAGTGAAGGTGCTTCACTTTTCGAAGAAGGCACAAGGAAGGCGTTCAATAAGGAAGTTACCCCGACAATTGATGGGATGGCATCGAACGAAATAGGTATTGTTCTTGACAATGAGATAATTACACATCCGGGAGTAAGAGACGGTGTAATAAGCGGTGGAAACTGTGAAATTACAGGCAACTATTCAAAAGAAGAGGCATCTACTACTGCTGCCCTAATACGCGGAGGAGCTCTTCCTGTTGAACTGGTTGAAATACAGTCATCTGTGCAGACAGCAACAATCGGAACGGATGCACTTGATAAATCCATCGTTGCAGGTGCAATAGGGCTTGCTTTAGTATTTGTACTTATGCTGGTATTCTACGGGATGCTGGGTCTTGTAGCAGATATAGCTTTACTGCTTTATGTAGTGTTGTTCCTTTGGTCTATGGCGGGAATGGGAGTAGTGCTCACACTCCCGGGAATTGCAGCACTTATTCTTTCCATCGGTATGGCAGTAGATGCAAATGTAATTATTTTTGCAAGAATTAAAGAAGAAATTATGGCGGGAAAATCTATCAGAGTAGCTGTAGATTCAGGATTTAAGAACGCTCTAACTACAGTGCTTGATGCACAGATTACAACTTTGATTGCAGCTGTAGTTCTCTATGAAGTCGGCACGACCTCTGTTAAAGGATTTGCGCTTACACTTATTATAGGTATTGTATTTAGTATTTTCACGGCGGTAGTAATAACACAACTGTTTATTTCACTTCTTGCACTGAGCAAAAAGTTCTCTAAAAATAAGTATTTTGGAGTTAATGAAGACGGTTCGCCAAAACAGATGCTTAATAAAACTTTCTCATTTATCAAACATAGAAAAGTGTATTATATTATCAGCGTTTCAATTATTGTAATAGGACTTCTGTTTATGATAATTGGCGGCATGAATTACGGTATTGACTTTACCGGAGGAACTAACATTCAGGTTGAAATGGGCAAGCAAGTGGATATTGATGAGGTAAAGGATACACTTAAGGACTACGAGCTTGAGCCTACTATAATTTATGCAGGAGAAGGTAATACACAGATCGTTATAAAGACAATTAAATCACTGGAGAACGCAGAAAGAACAGAAATTATAGAAACTCTGGGAGATAAGTATGGTGTCACTCAGGATGATGTTCTTGCTTCAGAGCAGTTTGGACCATCCGTAGGTGACGAACTTAAGGCAAATGCTCTGAAGGCAGTTATTATTGCTGCTATAGGTATGCTGATTTACATTGTAATCAGATTTAAATCATGGAAATACGGATTTTCTGCCGTTGTAGGCGTTGTTCACGATGTGCTTATGGTAATTGCTTTTTATGCAATATTCGGCTTTACAGTAAACAATCCGTTTATCGCTGCTATTCTTACTCTGGTAGGATATTCTATCAACGATACAATTGTAATATTTGACAGAATTAGGGAAAACAAACGTATTCATAACAAGGATAATAACGAAACCAATATAGACAGAAGTCTTAATCAGACTCTTAACAGAACTATTATGACATCACTGACAACCTTGGTGGTCATGATACCTCTATGCATTATGGTGTCAGCGTCCATAAGAGAATTTGTTATTCCTCTTATGATAGGTGTAGTAGTAGGATGTTTGTCATCAATTTTTGTATGCAGCCCAATTTACTTTGAACTTTGCAGAAACGAAGAGACATCAAAGTATATGAAAGCTACTGCATCAAAAGCCAAAAAAACAAGAAAATAAAACAGACCGGATAATTTAAACCAGAATCAGGAGTTACAGCTAATGATATCAAAAGCCGAGTTTTTGCAAAAAATACTGAGCATTAATTCTAAATATGACACCGAATTGATAGGAAAAGCATTTGATACGGCACAAAATCTGCATGAAGGCCAGCTTCGAAAAAGTGGTGAACCTTATTTTACTCACCCTATAAAGGTTGCATACATTCTTGCAGAAATGGGCATGGATGAGGCTACTATCGTCGGTGGGCTTTTGCATGATGTTGTTGAGGATACAGATTATACCAGAGAACAGCTGGTTGCCGACTTTAATGAAGAGATTGCGCTTTTGGTTGACGGAGTAACAAAGTTGGGCGCCATAAAGTTTGAATCAAAAGAAGAGATTCAGGCAGAAAATTTCCGCAAGATGTTTCTTGCAATGTCAAAAGACATCAGAGTTCTTATTATAAAACTGGCGGACAGACTTCATAATATGCGTACAATGGAATATATGAAGCCTGAAAAAATTGTTGAAAAATGCAATGAAACATTAGATATTTATGCCCCTCTTGCCAGCAGACTGGGTATTTTCAAAGTAAAATTTGAGCTTGAAGATCTGGCGCTCAAGTATCTCCATCCCGAGGAGTTCCAAGAACTTAAGCAAAAGGTAAATAAGCGCAAGGAGGAACGCGAAGCCACCATAAACACAGTTATCGGCGAGATTAAAGATGCCCTTGACGATATGAATCTTCATTACGATATTTATGGGCGAGCAAAGCATTACTACAGTATATACAAAAAAATGAAACTGCAGAACAAGCAGATTGACGAAATTTTTGATCTGATAGCTGTAAGAATAATTGTTGACAATGTAAAAGACTGTTACGCAGTTTTAGGCATAGTCCATACCATGTGGAAACCGATTCCCGGCAGATTTAAGGATTATATTGCCATGCCTAAGCCTAATATGTATCAATCTCTGCATACTACAGTAATAGGTGACAATGGTGAGCCTTTTGAAATACAGATAAGAACCTATGAAATGCATCAGGTTGCTGAATACGGTATTGCTGCTCACTGGAAATATAAAGAGGGCGATACATCAGGAAACTCCACAGGTGATGATATTAAACTTGCATGGTTAAGGCAGTCATTGGAGTGGCAGCAGGACATCAATGATCCAAAGGACTTTTTGGAGACTATGAAAATGGATCTTTTTGCAAGTCAGGTATTCGTTTTCACACCAAAGGGCGATGTAATAGAGCTTCCGGCAGGTTCCACGCCCCTTGATTTTGCCTTTAAGATTCATTCAGCCATCGGATGTAAGTGTGTAGGAGCGAAGGTAAACGGCAAGATGGTGACCATCGACTACACTCTGCAGAACGGTGATATTGTAGAAATAGTAACTTCTGCCAATTCAGCAGGACCGAGTGTGGACTGGCTGAAGATAGCAAAGAGCTCTAATGCAAGAAATAAGATCAGAGGATGGCTTAAAAAGGAAAATAAATCCGACAATATTGATAAGGGCAAGGACTTAGTAGATAAATATATAAGAAAAAAAGGTATGGATCCGGCACTCTGCGCCAAATCAGCCTTTCTCAGCAGAGCGTTTAAAGCAATGAATTTCGCCGGTCCTGACGAGGCATATCAGCAGCTTTCCAATGGAGGTACCCTTGTAAGCAAATTCTGCAATTTGCTGTTCAACTATTATGCCGAAGAAACCAAGACAGAGGTAAAGACCAATGAAGAGGTCATCGATGAAATAAAAGCGGCTGAAGCAAGAAAAGCAAAAATTCAGCGCAGAAATCAGGATAGTCCCGGTATAATCGTTAAGGGTGCGGATAACCTGATGATAAAGCTGGCTAAATGCTGTAATCCGGTACCCGGTGATGAAATAGTGGGTTTTATTACAAAAGGAAGAGGCATATCAGTACATCGCTGTGACTGTTCCAACATAACATCACTTCCCGAACACGAAAAAGCTCGTTTTATAGAGGTGGAATGGGAAGATTTAAAGGTAGGAAAGTCCTATAATGCAGATATATGCATTGTAGGAAATGACAGAAAGGGAATGCTTTCTGACATATCAAGGGTGTGTGAGGATATGGACATTCATCTTTCAGGCGTAAATGCAAAAAGTGGCAGAGACGGAAGCCTGACTATGACAATAACACTATCTATTTCCTCCACACAGGAAATGCAGAAAGTACTAAGAAATCTGAGAAATATTGATGGTGTATTGCATGTTTACAGAGCAAAATCATAAACGAGAATATAGAGGATATAGATGAGAGCAGTAATTCAGAGGGTTACAGATGCAGATGTTTCCGTCGGAAATAAGATTACAGGGGCTATTGCTAAAGGATATGTAGTCCTTTTGGGTGTTGAAGACGGCGATACAGAGGCTGATGCCGACTATTTGGCAGAAAAGATTACGGGACTGAGGGTATTTGAGGATAATGAAGAAAAAATGAACCTTTCCATAATGGATGTGGAAGGTGAGATTCTCAGCATTTCCCAGTTCACACTTCTTGCAGATGCCAGAAAAGGGAGAAGACCCAGTTTTGTCAAGGCGGCAAGACCGGAGGAAGCAAACAAGCTGTACCTATATTTAAACGAAAAGCTTCGAGAAAAGGGGATAAAGGTGGAAGAAGGGATTTTTCGGGCGGAAATGCTGGTGAGAATCAACAATGACGGCCCTGTGACCATTCTTCTTGACAGCCGAAAACTCTTTTAGAACGAAAGGAAAACATATAATGGTAATAGAAAGATTCGTAACGGGACCTATAGAGGTAAACACATATCTTGTTTACGATGAAAATACAAAGGAAGGATTTATCGTTGACCCGGGCGCATATTGTCCGGAGCTGACAGAAAAGGTCAAGAAAGAAAAAGTTAACATAGAATATATTATTTTAACTCATGGACATGGCGATCATATAGGCGGAGTTGAACAGCATCTGATGGATTTTACCGATGCAAAGTTAGTCGCTTACAAGGACGAGGCAGAAATGCTTGCTGAGCCGGGACTTAACCTTTCTACAGAGGTATGCGGCAGACCTGTAAGCCTGAGTGCGGATATATGTGTAAATGATAAGGATACCCTTAGAGTAGGAAATATTGAGCTTACCTTTATTCACACGCCGGGACACAGCAAAGGAGGTATGTGCATTTATACAGATGGTCATCTTTTCAGCGGCGATACTCTTTTCAGAATGTCTATAGGCAGAAGTGATTTTTACGGTGGTGACTACACAACCCTTATAAATTCCATTAAGGACAGAATCTATGTTTTTTCTGATGATACGAAAATTTATCCGGGGCACATGGGTATGACCACTGTAGGCGACGAAAAGAGAGGGAACCCTTTTGTATAAATTTGTTATAAAAAACGTTTCAAACAAGTACGACTTTATTGAACTAATTAAGGTATTTGTTTCACAGGATGAATTCAGGGCATATACGCAGGAAGAGTTTGATGCTCTGCCTGAACATGAAAAAAAAGCGGGGGATATAGTCTGTTTCAACAATGAGCTTTCCGCAGACAAGAATGAGATAAAGCGTCAGCTTTACAGGTATTTAAGTTCTGAAACAGGAAAACGGCCTCCATGGGGAATACTAACGGGAGTAAGACCTGCGAAGCTTACAGGAGAAATCTTTGAAAAGCTGGGAAATATAGATGCTGTACGGAATGAGCTTATTTCCAATTACCTTCTCAGCGAAGAAAAAGCGGAACTTCTTGTCGATACATACAGCTATCAGCAACAAGTCTGTGGCAGACCTGACCCACATTCCGTCGGTGTATATATCGGTATTCCGTTTTGCCCCACAAGATGTCTCTATTGTTCATTTACTTCAAACCAGGTTTCCGAAAGTGAAATTGCAAGGTATCTTAAGGAACTGAAAAAAGAGATAGTTTATACCGGCAGAAGGATGACGGAAACAGGGCTGTGGCCTGAAGCCATATATATCGGAGGGGGGACGCCTACCACTCTGACAGCCGCGCAACTTGATGATTTGTTAAATACAGTAAAACAAAATATGGATCTTACTCGAACACTCGAGTTTACCGTTGAGGCAGGAAGACCCGATACTATTACACCTGATAAGCTTGAAATTATGAAAAACCACGGCGTTAAGAGAATAAGCATAAATCCTCAGTCAATGAAAGAGAAAACCCTTGAAATAATAGGCAGATCTCATCAGCCTGAGGATATAGTTAATGCATTTCAAATATCTGACCGTGTCGGAATACCTATAGTTAATGCTGATTTAATAGCAGGACTTCCCGAGGAGGAGCCAGAGGATTTTACTGAAACTTTAAAAAAAATTATTGACCTTGAGCCTGAAAATATTACCGTTCATACTTTAGCAGTGAAAAGGGCATCAAAGCTTATTGAACTGGATAAGGACTACCATTATAGACAGGCTGAATGTGTAAAAAAAATGCTCAATGACGGCAGAAAAATGCTGGCAGAACGCGGGTACAGACCTTATTATCTGTACAGGCAGAAGCATATGGCCGGAGCATTTGAAAATGTCGGTTATTGTAAGGAAGACACCCCTTGCATATATAATATTAGAATTATGGAAGAACATCAGACCATACTCGCTCTTGGTGCAGGCGGCATCAGCAAGATGTATTACCCGGAGGAAAACAGACTTGAGCGTGTTCCTAATGTATCAAATTATGAAATCTATATTTCCAGAATAGATGAAATGCTGGACAGAAAAGAAAAAAATATTTTTATGGAGGTAAAAAAGGATGTTAACAAACGCACCAAAAGGAACTAAAGACATGATGCCGGATCAGGCGTATAAATGGCACTATGTAGAAAAAAAGTTTGCTGAAATCTGCGCGAGATACGGCTTTAAGGAAATAAGGACACCTGTTTTTGAACATACTGAACTTTTCCAGAGAGGAATAGGCGATACGACGGACGTTGTTCAAAAAGAAATGTATACATTTAAGGATCATGGAAACAGAAATATTACTCTTAAACCTGAGGGGACCTCTCCGGTAGTGAGGGCTTTCATCGAGCACAAACAGTATGCTGAGGTTCAGCCTATTAAATATTACTACGACATACCTTGTTTCAGATATGAAAAGCCTCAATCAGGAAGACTGAGACAGTTCCACCAGTTCGGAATTGAAACATTCGGAACACCTAATATGATGGCAGATGCGGAAATCATCTGTTTGGGATATGATTTCCTTACCGGAATGGGAATCAAGGACATTACCCTCAGAATCAACAGCGTAGGATGCCCTGAATGCAGAAGAAAACACAGGGAGGCACTTAAAGCTTTTCTTGAGCCGAAATACGATCAGCTTTGTGATACATGCAAGGACAGATACGAAAGGAATCCTATGAGGATTATTGACTGCAAGTCGCCTATATGTCAGGAACTTATAAAAGGGGCACCTATGATGGTTGACTACCTTTGCGATGATTGCAGATCAGCATTTGATGAACTCCAGCAAAACCTTAATTCCATGGATATTCCCTTTGAAATCGACCCGACCATCGTAAGAGGACTTGACTATTATACAAAGACTGCCTTTGAATTTGTGACAAACAGCCTTGGCGCACAGGGAACCGTATGCGGAGGCGGCAGATACGATCATCTTGTTGAAGAAGTCGGAGGTCCTCCGATTCCGGGTGTAGGTTTTGGCCTCGGCATTGAAAGACTAATCATGCTCATGGAAGCCAATGGTGCAGAATTCCCAGAAGAAGAAGGCGTAGATGTGTTTATTGCCGTTATGGGTGAAGCTGCAAAAGCTTACGGTCAGAAGCTTGCAAGGGCATTCAGACAAAAAGGACTTTGTGTTCAGATGGATACATTGGCAAGAAATATAAAGGGTCAGTTCAAGTATGCTGACAGACTTAATGCAAGATACACCGTTGTAATCGGAGATAATGAGCTAAAAGAGGGAGTGGTTTCCCTTAAAGACATGTCAAAATCAGAACAGCGACAGGTAAAATTCGAGGATTTATACGAAGAGGTTAGGAGAAAATAAAAGTGGGTACATTATTTAAGAGAACACATATGTGCGGCAGCCTCAGTATGAGTAATGTAGGTGAGGAAGTTATACTCAACGGTTGGGTAGCCAAGAGGAGAAACCTGGGCGGACTTATTTTTGTTGATTTAAGAGATAAGACCGGAATTGTACAGGTCACTTTTGATGATAAGATCCCAGAAGAGCTTTTTAACAGGGCTGATTCTCTGAGAAGCGAATACGTGGTGGGAGTCAAGGGGACTGTCTGTGAACGAAGTGCAAAGAATTTAAACATAGCTACCGGCGAAATTGAAGTTTTTGCTTCTGATCTTGTGATATACTCAGAAGCCGAAACACCGCCTATATACATTAAAGATGATGATAACGTGGATGATAATCTCAGACTTAAATATCGTTATCTAGATCTAAGAAAAAGCAAGATGCAGCGTAACCTTACTTTCCGCCATCAGGTGACTAAGCTGGTCAGGGATTATTTTGACAGCTGTGGGTTTACCGAGGTGGAAACCCCTATGCTTATTAAGTCTACACCTGAAGGTGCAAGGGACTACATTGTACCGAGCAGAGTATATCCGGGATCTTTCTATGCACTACCTCAATCTCCGCAGCTTTTTAAGCAGCTTCTCATGGTAGGGGGAACTGACAGATATATGCAGATAGTTAAATGTTTCAGAGATGAAGACCTGCGTGCGGACAGACAGCCTGAATTTACTCAGATAGACCTCGAAATGTCCTTTGTTGACATGGATGGTGTTATAGAAATTCAGGAGGGTTTTCTGAAGAAACTCTTTTATGAACTTATGGGAGTTGAGATCAAGACACCTCTCCCGAGAATCACCTGGGACGAGGCTATGGAAAGATACGGCTCTGATAAGCCGGATACAAGATTCGGTTTTGAGCTTAAAAAGCTGAATCACGTGGTCGCAGGTTGTGAATTTAAGGTTTTTACCGATGCTCTGACCGCAGGCGGAGACGTTAGAGGTATATGTATCGACGGAGGAAGCGAAAAATTCAGTCGTAAGGATATAGACAAGCTCACGGAACAGGCAAAGGCGTATGGTGCAAAGGGCCTTGTATGGATAAGAGCCACTGAAGAAGAATATAATTCTTCTGTAAACAAGTTCTTTACTCAGGAAGAGTTGGGGAATATTGCAGCAGTCTTTGACGCAAAACCAGGCGACCTTATTCTTATCTGTTCAGATAAGCCGAAGGTTGTATTTGACACGCTGGGCTTTCTTAGGAGAGAAATTGCAAAAATGATGGGACTTTTGGACGACAAACGGTACAATCTTTTATGGGTTGTAGACTTTCCGATGTTTGAGGAAGACGATGAAACCGGAAATCTTAAAGCTATGCATCACCCATTCACCTGTCCAAAGCTTGACCAGGTTCCGCTTCTGGATACTGATCCGGTAAGAGTTAAGGCTCAAGCTTACGATATTGTTCTTAACGGTGTTGAGTTGGGCGGAGGTTCCATCAGAATTCATGATAAAGACCTCCAGGCTAAAATGTTCGAAATTCTTGGTCTTTCCAAAGAGGAGTGTGAAGAAAAGTTCGGTTTCCTTATCGAAGCGTTTAAATACGGTGCACCTCCGCACGGCGGCCTTGCATACGGCCTGGACAGGCTTGTAATGCTGCTTTTGGGCGAGCAGTCCATAAGAGAGGTGATAGCTTTTCCTAAGAATCAGAACGCACAATGTCTGGTAAGTGAGGCGCCTGCACCTGTGGATAAGACCCAGCTCGATGAACTTGGAATCACAGTGGAATAGTATTTCAGTAGGGAAGGGATATTGAGGATGACAAGGAAATGCATAAACTGCGGCAAAAAGATTTCATTCTTTGACGATTCTTTTTCTCTCGCAAATCAAGGAGAAAGTTTTTGCAAGAATTGCGGCAGAATTGCAAGAACGTTGCTTCGGGATATTATGATAGCGGTTTCCGATAAATCTTATGAAGAGGCAAAACGCAATTTTGAGGATGCTCTTCCTGATGCATCACTGAGCGAAGAAGCAAAAAAGTATCTCAGATATGAATTTGATGATATTGCGGCATCAATTCGAGGCACTACGGAAACAAAAAAACAAAAGGTGATGACTTTTAACGGCACCTTCAGTGTCTGCTGTGATGCGATTTACAATGCGGGAAAGACAATTTCCGGAAATGCTCCTGTAGCTCCGATGCAGATTGTCCGATTTCCATCGAGCAATAACGAGGTGTATTATTTTGTAACCGCAGTATTTGAGTGTTATTATATTAGGACAAGGTCTTATGCAAGTCTGACGGTTACAATGATATGGTTCCCGCAGCTGATAAAAAAAGGAAAGGCGATAGTCAGTGCAGTCGGCTCCGGTGGAGGGAGCGGACCGCTTAATATGAGCTGGGGAGCAGAAGATGATTTTGTTCAGGCTTTTTGGCGAGCTCTTAGAGATCAGAATCCGTCAGTTGAGATAAAAGAATATTGTGAATCGTTTTTCGACATGGGGATTGAATTTATGCAGAGACCTATTCCGGAAGAAAAGAAAGGAGAGGGGTCAGACATAAAGGTAAGGGACATTTCTTCGGATGCTTCTAATCGCATAGGCATTTTGGGCGGTACCTTTGATCCCGTTCATATTGGACATATTTCACTTGCAAGGGCGGCAATTTCGGAAGCACAACTTGAGAAGCTCATCGTTATGCCGGCATATATCCAGCCGTTCAAGCAAGGCAGGAGGGTGACAGATGACGACCATAGGCTTGCAATGGCAAAGATAGCCTTTGAAGATGTTCCCGGCTCGGAGGTTTCTGCTTTGGAAATTGACCGTATGCGAGTATCCTATACCTTTGATACTCTGTCAGAGCTAAAAAGACAATATCCGGGCAAAGACCTTTTCTTCATTACGGGAACAGATGCATTTATGCAGGTGGACAGATGGTACAAGGGCGTTGATCTTCTGGAGAAATTTTCCTTTATTGTCAGCGTGAGACCGGGATACATTGAAGATGAACTGGATAAGAAAATAAAGACCTATCAGGATTTATACCATACGAAAGTCATTAAGCTGGCGGCGCAGATGCCTGATATTTCTTCTACGGACATCAGGGAATCCTTAAAAAACGGAAGAACAGTTTCAGCTCTGGTGCCGGAGTCAGTAGAAAGGTACATTAAGGATAATGGATTGTACGAGTGAGATAAGACACTATATTGAAAATAATTTTTCAGAAAAAAGAAAGGTTCATACTGAAGGAGTAAGACAGACTGCTGTGAAACTGGCGGAAAAATACGGCGCTGATCCTAAAAAAGCGGAGATTGCGGCACTTTTCCATGATATGTACAGAGGTGTGGCAGAAAAAACCCTGAACTATTATGTCAAATATCTTGGGCTTGATGACAAATACATAGATAATGCCAATCTGGCTCATGGAAAAATAGCAGCCATTATAATGGAAAGAGATTTTGAGATAACCGATCCGGATATAATAAATGCTGTTTCATATCATACTACAGGCAGGGCAGGGATGTCTACACTGGAAAAAGTAGTATATCTTGCTGATGCTATAGAGCCTAACCGCTTCTATCCCGGTGTGGACGAGCTCAGGAAAGCAGCTTATGAGGACTTGGATAAAGCCTGTCTTATGTCTCTTAAAAACACGGCGAGTTATGTTCAATCGGCAGGTAAATATCTTGATGAGAACACAATCTTTGCCAAGAAATATTTGGAAAAGGTTATAAAAGAAAAAAATAATCTGGAGGAAGAAAATGACCAATAGTGATTATGCGCTTCTGGCGGCAAAAACATTATCTGACAAGAAAGCTCAGGATATAGTAATCATCGATATTCAGGAAAAAGCAACTTTTGCTGATTATTTTG
>CALZFA010000004.1 GCA_945644815.1 uncultured Clostridia bacterium | reverse complement strand
CGCACGCAGTTTATGGTAAAGGCATATTTAAAGCCCATTCTGTAAATTGCTATTATAATCACAAGATTGGCAAGGCCAAGCTTTATGCCGGGAACGGGAACAGGCAGTGGAATCAGAAATTCCACATAGGAAAAAATTATGGCAAGAGCGGTGAACATGGCACCGAAAGCCAGTCTCCGCGTGTTTTGTGATGAGCTCCGTCTGCGTATTCCATGGGAGCTATCCTGAGATGACATCGGCATCACCTCCTTTGCCATTAACTGAAGAGATGATTTCCACAACTACCCGGTTGGGCAGGCACACAATGGCATCCTTTGTCTCGGAAATTGCACCCGTATTTACGCACACCTGGTTGCGGCAGGTGGAATAAGACATTGAAACCTGACCGTCTTTTATGGTAATATGATTAGTGTGGCCGTCTTCGGACACTTCGATTACCCTGTCCTCATGGAGAGGGTAGGTACCGTATACTTTCCCGTTCAGAGAAATCTTAACTTTGTCGCCGCCGGTGCCGGAGGAAAGAGAAAGTACGGCCAGGGGAATACCTACGGCCAGAATAACAATCAGTAAAATAATATCGGCTTTTTTTATCATATAAACTCCTATGAGAAAGGCTTTAATCAAAATGAAAAAATTTTCAACAAATAATTTTATCGTAAAAGCAGGACTGTTACTTACTGCTTTCGTCTTAATTATAACACAAACGGGATGCATGTCCAACGGTCAAAATGCAGCCGCAAATCAAGGCGTTTCAAAAACCGGTTTTTATCTTGATACTATCTGCACTGTCACCATCTACGGGATGGAGGATGCGGATGGCAGGCTGGCAGCAATGAGCGCCGAAGAACTTGAAAAGGAGTGTTATCTTATTATCACTGATGCTTTCAAAATCTGCACGAAATACGAAAATATGCTCAGTAAGACCATCGAAACCAGCGACATTGCCAGAATAAACGATGCAGGCGGGAAAGCAGTCACCGTCAGTAAAGAGACTATAGAAGTTCTTAAAAAAGGCATGGGGTTCGGTGAGCTTTCGGGAGGTGCTTTTGATATAACAATAGGAAAGGTTACCGATCTCTGGGACTTTCACGATGGCGAAGAAACAGGTCATGAAGGCGGCATTGTCCCTGAAGAAGAAAATTTAAAAGAAGCAGTGGCTCATGTAAATTATAAAAACATTGTGATAGATGGTCAAAAGGTCAGCTTGACAGACCCGGAGACAGAAATTAATCTGGGGGGAATTGCAAAGGGATATATTGCCGATAAGGTGGCCGAATATCTTGAAAGCCGTGGGGTAGTAAGTGCCATTGTGGACCTGGGCGGAAATATCGTTGCCGTCGGAGCCAAGACATCCTGCCTTGTGACTGCATCGGAGGATGTCACCTCAACTGAGAATACAGAAGACTTTAATGTGGGCATAAGGAATCCTCTGTCAGACAAGGGAGAACTTTTAGGAGTAGTTCCGTGCAAAGACAAAACCGTCGTTACCTCAGGCACCTATGAAAGGTACTTTGAGAAGGACGGTGTCAGATATCATCATATTTTGGATGTAAAGACGGGATATCCGGTTGAGACAGATGTACTTTCCGTGACTATAATTGCAGACAGAGGCAAGTCTGCCGACTGCGACGGTCTCAGCACCACCTGCCTTGTCCTGGGCATGGACAAGGGTATGGAACTTGTAAAGAGCCTCGATGGTTTTGAGGCGGTGTTTGTGGATGTAGAGGGCAATGTGGAGTTTTCGAGCGACGATATAAAATTTTAACTGAACCATATATCGGTCAGCCTGCCCACACATTCGTCGATGCGCTCTGATGGTATCTGATTGTAGTAAAAAATAAGGGCGCTGGTGCTCTGGTCAGAAACCTGGGAAAGGGGAACCATCTGAAGCCCTACGGACCTTGCCTCGATGCACAGCAGCGAGGCTTTTTTCATTGAATGGACTTTCACAGTCAGGCTGATTCCGGACTGTGTATCCACAGGCTCCACACTGCCTGCAGCATGTCGGGCAAAGGCTTGAATAACCGCCTGAAGCTTCTGGGCATAGAGACTGCGCAGCCTTTTTATATTTGTATAATAGTAGCCGTCTTCCATAAAAAAAGCAAGGGTCAGCTGCTCTGATTTGGAACAGGTCTGAGTGTACTGATTCTTTATGCCTCTGAATATCTCCGCCATTTCCTCCGGCAGAACCATGTAGGAAATTTTAATAGCAGGGAAAAGGGTAGATGAAAAAGAGCCCAGATAAACAACACGACCATGCTTATCCAATCCCTGCATGGCAGGAACCGGCTTTCCGAAATATCTCAGTTCGCTGTCGTAGTCGTCTTCGATGATTATGCTGTTGTTATCGCATGCCCAGTCAAGGAGCTGATAACGGCGCCCTACGGGCATAACTGCACCGGTAGGGAACTGATTGGAAGGGCTTACATACACTGCAGAGCTGATGTTTGCCGGAAGCTTTGAAATATCTATGCCGTCACGTTCCACTGGAATATGGGAAACATTAAATCCGGCATCCCGGAACATGCTCTGTACCGGCAGATATCCGGGGGCCTCCAGGGATACGTGATTTATTCCCATTCTTTTCAGAATTCTGGAAAGATGGCTTGTAATCTGCTGGGTTCCTGCACCGATAACGATACGCTCGGGACTTGCCGTAACACCTCTGAAACGATAGACATATTTGGAGATTTCGTACCGCAGGGCAGGTTCTCCCTGAGGGTCGCTCTCAAACAAAAGCAGTGACGAATAATCGTTAAAAACTCTTGCGGCACACTTTTTCCACTTGCCGAAGTCAAAACATGAAAGGTCAGTTATATATGGTGATTCTTCAAAAGTGTAGTCTTCAAGGTTGGCAGGAGCAGATTTTATGAGGCGCCCGTCCGGTAATCCTGCTTCCGGATTTATGCTTGCTACATAATAACCTGACTGAGGTTTGCTGATGACATAGCCCTCCACCAGGAGCTGATTATATGCAAGCTCAGTGGTTGTAATGCTGATTCCAAGCTCCTTTGAAAGGCTGCGAAGGGATGGAAGCTTCTCTCCTGCGGTCATATCTCCGGAAAGGATATCCTCCTTAATAGCCTCATAAAGCTGGACATATAAGAAATCACTGTTTTCCTTCTGGCTCAGTATGACGGGTTTCAATTTATGACCTCCTGATTCTCATAGGCCTATACCAGTTCGTATTTGACTAAAAATCTGGCGGCAGGTATCTGCTCTGAAAGTAATTTGAAAACAGGCCTCGTCAGGAAAATACTGTCCTGGCCTTTTTCTTTGAGAGCGTCGGCTATTATATAAGTGAGCACTTGCTGGTTGGCGATGCTTTTGATGTTTTTGATGAGTTCCTTGATTTCAGAAGCAGGGCGGTGACGGGGAGCTGTGCGATAGCTTTCCAGCGCCTCTTCGGCTTCTGCTTGAGATGCTGCCAGAGCATCGGAAAGTTTTTCAAGGAAGGTTTCCTTTGTATATAGAAGAGTAGGATCCATTTCAAAAATCTTGGCACAGGCATCAGCCATTTTGGTGGTGGTCTTGTCAAAAGAGCCGTGCCCGAAGGCATAATAGGTTCCGTCCAATACGCCGTAGGCCTTAAGTGTGTCAAGATATCCCAGCCTCAAAAGACGTCTTGCATTATCCACATCAAATACAAACTGAAGGCCCAGTTCCCAAGGCGACTCAATCCAGACAAGGTTAGGCGCCGCTTTTACCGCATCCTGATCAATTATACCGTAACCTCTCAAGTTTACAGCGATAACATGGGTAGCACCTTTGGAAAGAGCCATATCTATAGGCAGCACATCTGCGTAGCCTCCGTCAATATATTCAGTACCGTCGATAGGGTAGCTGTGGATGGCGGGAAATGCTGAAGCGCTGGCCATGATAAAGTCAATCAGTCTGCCGGGAGGAATATCCTCTTTAAAGAGAAGATGAGCCTTAAAATCAGGCAAGGAAACTGCAGTGATGCCAAAGTCCACAGGAGAATTTCTCACCTTTTCCTCGTCAATATACTTTTCCATAAGCTCCTTCAATCCTGATGTGCCGGCACCGTGGTTGAATACAATTTCTCTGGCATAGTCAAAGGGCTGACTGCCTTCCGGAACATCAAAAACCATATGGGTCTCCATTTCCTTCCAAAGATTACAGGCAAGTTCCAGTTCGCCCTGAGCGATCATGGCTGCATTTATGGCACCTACAGAGGTTCCGGTTATGATATCTATTTCTATTCCCAGCTCGGTCAAGGCTTGCCACACACCTGCTTCGTAGGCGCCTCTGGCTCCGCCTCCGGACAGTACCAGGGCTGTTTTCTTCTTTCCGTTTGCCGACATTTAATTTCCCCCAATCCTTGAAATTATCTACCAAAATTGTACCATAAATGATATACTATAAGCAACAAAAAACAGGGGAGGATGTAGTATGGATAAAAGACTGAGAGAAATAATAGATAATAGTCAAAACATTGTATTCTTCGGAGGAGCCGGAGTTTCGACAGAAAGCAATATTCCTGATTTTCGCTCGGAAAGCGGCCTCTACAATGCACAGCAAAAATACGGACGTTCGCCGGAGGAAATGCTTTCTCACAGCTTTTTTCTAAGGCATACGGAGACTTTCTTTGATTACTATAAAAACAACCTTATTTACCGGGATGCAGAGCCTAATAAGGCGCATAGAGCTCTGGCCAGGCTGGAAGAGGCAGGAAAGCTTAAAGCCGTGATTACGCAGAATATTGACGGCCTTCATCAGAAAGCAGGCAGCGGAAATGTTTATGAACTTCATGGTTCCGTGCTGAGAAACTACTGTATGGACTGCGGAGAATTCTATAACCTGGACTATATCATGGATGAAGCAAACTGCAAAGGACAAATACCTAAATGCAAAAAATGCGGTGGAACTGTTAAGCCGGATGTTGTCCTTTATGAAGAAGCGCTTGATGATGATTGCATGATGGGTGCTGTCAGTGCTATTGAGAAGGCGGACACTCTGATAATCGGAGGAACTTCTTTGGTGGTTTATCCGGCCGCAGGTTTGATAAGGTATTTTAGGGGTAATAAATTAGTACTGATCAATAAACAATCCACACCTTACGACAGTAAGGCGGATTTAGTCATAAATGACAGTATAGGAAAGGTAATGGATTTGGATTGATGAATATACTTGTTGCAAACGACGACGGAATAAAGGCAGAAGGAATAAGAAGACTTGCGTCGACTCTTGGCAAAGAGGGGGATGTTTATGTTTTTGCGCCTGACAGACAGCGCAGCGCCAGCAGCCATGCCCTCACCATCGGAAATAATCTGACGATTACCAGAGAAGATTTTCCCGGAGTCAAGGAGGCATACTCTGTTGACGGGACTCCGGCAGACTGCGTGAAACTGGGCATATATGCCTTGCACGAAAGAGGCATAGAAATCGACATTGTGTATTCAGGTATAAATCACGGAGGAAATCTTGGCAGCGACACCATGTATTCGGGGACTGTGTCTGCTGCGGCGGAAGGGGCTTTTTTAGGAAAGCCGGCAGTAGCGGTATCCGTTGCCTCCCATGAACCTGAACATTTTGATGCAGCGTGTTCCTTTGCAGAGCGGATTTTACCTTTTGCCATGAAGGCAGAGAATCAGAGGAAGGTTATAAGCATCAATACACCTGACCTTCCGGAAAAGGAAATAAAGGGAGTAACTGCTGCCACACTGGGGGTCATGCAGTACGAAGAGAGTTTTAATGTCGTTGAAAAAAACCAAAATTCTGTTACATACAGATATTCGGGAAAGCCAATGGATTCCCCCGACTGGAACGGTGATACCGACGCCTTGCTGGTGAAAAAAGGCTATGCGGTGATTTCAATGATAAAATATGATCTTAATGACTATCAAGGTTTGGAAGAAATAAAGAAATGGGAGATTAAGCTGTAATGAGTATTAAGAGAATAAAGAGAGAAGATGTCGTACTTACGGCCATAGATTTTCAGGAAAAACTGCTGCCTGCCATGTTTGAGGCTGATAAGACAGAGGCCGCTGCAATAAAATTGGCTGCAGGACTGGATGTGATGGGAATTCCCAAGCTGGTTACCACTCAGTATGAAAAAGGATTGGGAAAAACCGTCGCTCCCGTGGCGGAAGCTCTCGGAGAGTTCCAGCCTATAGATAAGAATACATTCAGTGCCTGGGCAAACAAAGAATACAGGGATGCGCTGAAAAGAACGGAAAGGAAAACAGTGATAATCATGGGGATTGAAACCCACATCTGCGTGGAACAGACGGCACTTGATCTGCTTGAAAACGGGTTTACTGTTTTTGTTCCTGCAGATTGCGTTCAGTCGAGAAACCCTGCAAACAGGGAGCTTTCGCTCAGAAGAATGGAAGAGGCAGGAGTGGTCGTCACCTGCGGAGAAAGCATTCTTTATGAACTTCTCGGAAGTTCCGGGGCAGCTGAATTTAAGGCTGTTTCGGCTATCATCAAATAGATCTGAAGATTAGAAGCAAAAGATAGAAGATATTTATGATTTTTAAAAAGACCTTTAACAACCTTACAGAAGCAGATGAAAAACTGCTTAAAGAATATTTTGACGGATACGACTATCAATCATCCGGACACACATTCCTGGCAAACTATATATGGAGAAACACCCATCATCTGAGCTGGCAGATTATAGGGGAATATCTGTGCATAGCCGGAAGAGGCGATGTAGGTGAAGATGAAAGAGAATATTTCATGTCCTTTCCGCTGACCAGAACCGGGGAATATGACATTAAGGCGCTCAGATACACCATAGGCGAGGCAAAGAATATTTTTGAAGCAAGGGGGCAGCAGCTGTATATAAGTCTGATTCCGGGGCACCTTGTTCATTATCTTTCCGAAGCTATGGGTGATGCAGTAAACCCTCAACACGACAGGGATGACGACGACTATATATATCTTAAGGAAGACCTGATAACCTTAAGGGGACGCAAGCTGCACCAAAAGAAAAATCATCTGAACTTTTTCATGCGTAATTATGACTTTACTTATGAGGAAGCCACTCCTGACATGGTTCCCGAAATCCGGGAGTACATCCGCAGCAAAAATGAGTACAAGCTGGGGGAGACGCCGGAGGAGTGGAAAGACATTCTTGAGATGGAAAATGTGGCGATAGATGAACTCCTTAAATTTGTGGGGAAAGGACTTCTGACGGGGATAATAAGAATCGGCGGTAAAATTGAGGCTGTTACCATAGGAGAATTTGCTCGTTCTACAGATAAGGAGACGGTAATTGTCCATGTTGAAAAAGCTGATGACAGAATAAGAGGACTTTATCAGGCCATTAACAACGAATTCTGTAAACGCTTGCCTGAAGAGACTGTGTATGTCAATCGCGAAGAGGATATGGGAATGGAAAACCTGCGTCAGACAAAGCTTTCGTACAAGCCTTATAAAATGGGAGAAAAATACTCAACTCTTGTTAAATAAACTACTTTCGCCGGAGGTATTGCGCTCCGGCAGTTTTACTGGTAATATAGTGATGTACTCCAAAAAGAACAAGACTTTGTTATTTTTTTAACTATAATATCTTGCTTTTTGGGTTTTGTGGTGTATAATAATGTTGTATACAGAATTCAAAGGAAAAATGGTATACAACATTTGAAACATAAAGCATTTTTTCTTTAAGGAGGAAACATAACAATGAGAGAAGTTGTAATTGTAAGTGCAGCAAGAACACCAATCGGAAGCTTTGGAGGTTCGCTGAAAGGTGTGCCGACAAGAAAGCTGGGAGCAATCGCAATTAAGGGCGCAGTTGAAAGAGCAGGAATCAAGCCTGAAATGGTTGATGAAGTAATCATGGGTGCTGTTCTTCAGGGCGCATTGGGACAAAACGTTGCAAGACAGATGACATTAGATGCAGGTCTTCCTATTGAGACACCGGCTATGACTATCAACAAGGTTTGCGGTTCAGGCTTAAGAGCTGTTGAGCTTGCAGCTCAGATAATCAAAGCGGGAGACGCTGATGTTATTGTAGCAGGCGGTGCTGAAAACATGTCAGCTACAGCATATGCAATGCCTACAGCAAGATGGGGAGCAAGAATGAATAACACCCAGATGGTAGATATGATGGTTAACGACGGTCTTTGGGACGCATTCAACGGATACCACATGGGTATCACAGCAGAAAACGTTGCAGAACAGTGGGGAATTACCAGAGAAGAGCTTGATGAGTTCTCAGTAATTTCTCAGAACAGAGCAGAAGCTGCTATCAAGGCAGGCAAATTCAAGGATGAAATCGTTCCTGTAGAAATCCCTCAGAAGAAAGGCGATCCTATCATCTTCGATACAGATGAATTCCCTAAGTTCGGAACGACTATGGAAAAGGTTGCAAAGCTGAAGCCTGCATTCAAGAAGGATGGTATCGTAACTGCTGCAAACGCTTCAGGTATCAATGATGCCGGTGCTGCTGTAGTGGTAATGTCAAAGGAAAAGGCTGATGAGTTAGGAATCAAGCCTCTTTGCACAATCAAGTCCTATGCTTCCGCAGGTGTTGACCCTTCAATCATGGGCGTTGGACCTATCCCTGCTTCTCAGAAGGCTCTTGCGAAGGCAGGCCTCACCATTGAGGATATTGACCTTGTAGAAGCTAACGAAGCATTTGCAGCTCAGTCATTAGCAGTAAGAAAGGATCTTAACCTTGATCCTGAAAAGACTAACGTAAACGGTGGAGCTATTGCAATCGGACATCCAATCGGAGCTTCCGGCTGCAGAATTCTTATCACTCTCATCTACGAAATGATGAAGAGAGATTCCAAATACGGTCTTGCAACTCTTTGCATCGGCGGCGGTATGGGAACAGCTCTTATCGTTGAAAGATAATCAGCAAGGAACAATTAATACATATGATTTGATGCCGCTTCCGGCTTTGGGAGCGGCATTCCTGTATGAGGAGAAAAAGCTATGTACTATGTAACCGAATATATTTCTCCTTTGGGAGGGATGACACTGGCATCCGATGTCGCATGTGAGAAGATCACGGGCGTATGGTTTGAAGGACAGAAATATTATGGAGGAACCGGGGACCATGAACATATAGAAAAAAATGACCTTGCAATCTTTGATGCTGCAAGGGAATGGCTTGACAGATATTTTCACGGTGAAAAGCCTTGTCCCGATGAACTCCCCTTAGCACCCGAGGGCAGTGCCTTCAGGCAGGAAGTATGGAGACTTCTGTGTGAAATACCGTATGGAGAGGTAACAACCTACGGGAAGCTGGCGGCCAAGGCAGCACTGAACCTTGGCAGAGACAAAATGTCAGCACAGGCCATAGGCGGAGCTGTGGGTCATAACCCTATTTCCATAATTATCCCCTGCCATCGCGTTATTGGTGCAGACGGCAGTCTGACAGGATATGCAGGTGGCATAGAGCTTAAAAGACGTTTGCTGATGCATGAAGGATGCAGAGGTATCCCGGGGATATAGTTTTATCAGCTCAAGGGAAAAAATGGTTGCAAAGAATATAGAGAATATAGTATGATTGAACACAGAAAGGTACTTTCTTTTTTAATTACAGAAAAAAGGAGATAATCAAGTTTATGAGCAAGAGAAGCGACAACTATGCGGCACTGGCTGCGGCAGTTGGACTGCGATACGATGAAGCAAACAATGTATTATACGGTCAGAAAGATGGATATGATATAATTATATATGCGGAAAACGCATCATATCCCAATATGCTTACCATACATACCTCTGCAAAGAGTACTGATGGTGCGATTTTGAATAAGGATACAATCAAAACATTTGTCAAAGAAAACAAGCCGATTACAAGGCTCGTTCAAAAAAACAATAATATCATTATTTATCTGAAGAATCAGACAAACCTTGAAAAGTTGGAACAAGCAGTGGCTGACAGTCTTTCTGCCATGTCTGCATTTTTGCGTAACAATGCTTTTGTTCCGTGCTGTGGTTACTGCGGACAAACGGGCCAGGTATCGGCATATATTGTAGGTTCAGGTTGCTGGCATCTGTGCGCAGACTGCGAGGCCCAAATGCGCAGTAACATTTCCATGGCGGCACAGCAGCACGCTCAGAAGAAAGAAAATTTAGTGGGCGGTATTGTAGGAGCACTGTTGGGTTCGCTGATCGGCGCTGCATGTATCCTGCTTCTCAGCCAGCTTGGATATATTGCAGCTCTGTCCGGAGTGCTTATGGCTGTTGCTGCTTTGAAGGGATATGAAATACTTGGCGGGAAACTCACCAAAAAAGGAATCGTGATCACATCCATTATAATGCTGTTTATGACATATTTCGGAGACCGTCTTGATTGGGCCATTATCCTGTACAGAGACGCAGGCGGAGCAGAAGTAGGATACACATTCTTTGAATGTTACAGAATGGTTTTTACAGCCATTTCAGAAGGAATTATAGATTTATCAAGCTACTTAACCAATCTGATGATGTTGTACGTTTTTGTCCTGATCGGAGCAATCCCTACAATTGTCTCTAAAGTCAAGGAAAAGAAAGCGGCAGGAAATATGGTAAAAATCGGCGGATATGGTATGCGTGACGGAGAACTGTAACAATAAAGAACAGCAAAAAAGGCGCTCGCCCGGAAAATTACCGGGAGAGCGTTTTCTTTATTTTATCTCCTTATTTCTTAAGAATTTGAGTTTTAACAAACACTTTATATAGTTATAGAAACTATGATATAACGTTATTATAACCCTGTCAACGATTGACAACCTGCTGATGCTGTGGTATTTTTGTTATGCATATTATCAAGGAGGAAACAACAGATGAAGACTAAGGAAGCGGGCGAATTAAGAATGCCAAGGTGGGAGGAACTGCCTTCCGTGCCACAGTATCTGGACCAGGTGCTTTTGCTGGTGAATGAATGGCTGGGACCTTTCCTGAGTCATGACGGCAGGCAGGTTATAACCAGGACTATGGTAAATAATTATGTGAAGCTGCGTTTTCTCCCGTCCCCGGTGAGTCGCAGATACGACAGGCTGGCCATTGCTTCTCTGTTTGTAATTGCTATTCTCAAGCCGGTGTATACTATTGAGGAAATCGCATATCTCATAAGGTTGTCGCTGGGTCATTCCGAGCGACGGGAAGCGTACAACCTGTTCTGCGACTATGTGGAGGAGGCCGTTTTTTGTGCATTTAACCGTACATCAATGAAAAAAGGGCAGAACGCAGGAGATCCCAGAGAGCTTCTGTGGAATGCCTGCAATGCTTTTGCCTGTCAGCTTTATGTGAGAAAAATTTATCTGCAGGAAGCATTGTCCGGCAGTGGGGAAGGTGAAAAATAAACTATGATAAAGACCAATGCCATGCGCAGACTTGACGCACTGAAAATACAGTATAAAGAGCATACATATACGGACACCGATGCCATAAGCGGAACTGAAGTGGCTGAGGTTCTCGGACAGGACCCCGACCGGTGCTTCAAAACCCTGGTTACCGTGGGGAAGACAGGGGAACACTATGTTTTTATGGTTCCCGTCGCCTCGGAGCTTGACCTTAAAAAAGCGGCCAAAGCAGTGGGCGAGAAGTCTGTCGAAATGATAAAATCAAAAGATCTGTTACCTCTCACCGGATATATACACGGCGGATGTTCGCCCATCGGAATGAAAAAATTTTTTAAGACCACGGTGCATTATACGGCGGCAGATTACGATACAATTTTTTTCAGCGGAGGGCGCATAGGCTTTCAGATTGAGCTGGACATAGAAGATCTAGGCAGGGTAATAGAGTATAAACTTGAGGATATCACTAAGGAGGACCGGGTTTAAAATGAAAAAAATAGATATGTTTAAAGAGTATGTGGGAAAGCTGGTTTTTCGATGCATAATCTTTGTGATTGTACTAGCGGTGTATATTTTCAGACCTGAATATATGGAAAAACCTTGGATATATGCCGTATGGGCAATATTTATGATAAGCATGACCATGCAGCTTTTTCCGGAAAACAAAAGAATCACCATGGGAAGCAAAAAAGGCTTTGCGGTGCATTTCACCCAGGAACAGGATTATGACCGGCTGAAGATGTATGAGTATGTACAGAAGAATAATCTGGCTGCCATGAAGGTGCTTTTAGTGTGGCTCAGTTTCAATGCTGTTTTCGGAATACTGTATGTGGCTGAAATAATAGGCCCGCGGGAACTCTTGCTCCTTTCAACCTTCTATTACATGTGCGACCTGATATGCGTCGTAATCTGGTGCCCTTTCCAGTCATTCATTATAAAGAACAAATGCTGCGTCAACTGCCGAATTTTTAACTGGGGATATTTCATGATGTTTACACCGATGTTATTTATAAGAAACTTCTTCACATGGAGCCTTTTCTTTACCAGTCTGGTGCTGGTTATAAGATGGGAAATAACCATAATCAAACATCCGGAAAGGTTCTGGGAAGGTTCAAATGCTGTTTTGAAATGCAAAAACTGTCAGGATAAAATATGCCGTCTTAAAGGTCCTAAATTTCTTGATAGTATTGAAAAATAGTGTTAAAATAAGGTTTAAGATTGCTTAATAGTATACTCGGAGGAAAATGTAATGGCAGAGACCAATTTCATTCACGGCATCATCGAAAAAGATCTGGAAAACCAGAAATACGGAGATAAGGTTTACACTCGTTTCCCGCCGGAGCCCAACGGATACCTGCATATCGGACATGCCAAGTCCATATGCCTCAACTTTTCAACAGCGGCAAAATACGGCGGAAAGTGTAATTTGAGATATGACGATACCAATCCTGTCAAGGAGGATGTGGAATATGTAAGTTCCATCGAAGAAGATGTAAAGTGGCTGGGATTTCAATGGGACAAGCGACTCTGGGCCTCAGATTATTTTGACAAAATGTATGAGGCTGCTGTCGAGCTCATTAAAAAAGGAAAGGCATATGTGTGCGATCTGACACCGGAGCAGATTAAAGAATACAGAGGTACTCTTAAAGAACCCGGTAAGGAAAGCCCTTACAGAAACAGGAGCGTTGAGGAAAATCTCACACTTTTTGGGGAAATGAAGGCGGGCAGGTATGCCGACGGAGAAAAGGTTCTCCGTGCCAAGATAGATATGGCATCGCCTAACATCAATATGAGGGATCCTATTATCTATCGTATAGCTCATGCGTCTCATCACAATACCGGTGACAAGTGGTGCATTTATCCGATGTATGATTTTGCTCATCCTATAGAAGACGCCATTGAAGGTATTACACATTCCATCTGCACTCTGGAGTTTGAGGACCACAGGCCTTTATACGACTGGGTATTGAGAGAAGTGGGCTGGTGGCCTGAGCCTCCGCAGCAGATTGAATTCGCCAGACTCAACCTTACCAACACGGTAATGTCTAAGAGATATCTGAAGGCGCTCGTGGACGATGGTGCGGTTGACGGCTGGGATGACCCGAGAATGCCTACCATTGCAGGCATCCGCCGCAGGGGGTACACTCCTGAGGCAGTGAGAGATTTCTGTGAAAAAATCGGCGTATCAAAGGCCAACAGTACAGTGGACATTTCTCTGCTGGAGCACTGCGTAAGAGATGACCTTAAGGAAAAGGTTGAAACCAGAAACGTGGTATTCGATCCGGTTAAGGTGATCATAACCAACTATCCTGAAGGACAGAGCGAGCTCTGTGAGGTAGAAAACAACCCGCAGGTTCCTGAGATGGGAACGCGTCAGATACCTTTCTCAAGAGAGCTTTGGGTTGATGGAGCTGACTTTATGGAGGTGCCTGCAAAGAAGTATTTCAGACTCTTTCCGGGCAATGAGGTAAGATTCAAGGGTGCATATTTCATCACCTGCAATGATGTTGTGAAGAACGAGGACGGCTCAATTAAAGAACTTCACTGCACCTATGACCCTGAAACCAAGTCGGGCTCAGGATTTGATGGCCGCAAGGTAAAGGGCACTATTCACTTTGTGGATGCAGCAACGGCAGTGCCGGTGAAGATCCGCCAGTTTGATTACCTTATGCTGGAGAATGAGAATGGCGAGAAGACTATGAACCCTGAGACCATGAGGGAAATCACCTGCTATGCTGAACCGTCGATAACTGAAGCAAAGGCGGGAGAAAGATTTCAGTTCTTCAGACACGGCTACTTCATAGCAGAGCCGAAGCTGTTCAGCAAGGACAATCTTTTATTTAACGAAATCGTAGGGCTTAAGAGCTCGTGGAAATAGGAAACTCGTGAGACCCTGTGATATGCAGGGTCTTGTTTAAAATGAAAGGAAATGAGATGTCATATACATACCCGGACAAGGACGACAGGCTGACCTGTCAACTCATAGAAAAGGAATTTGACGGAGAATACTGGGCAGAGAGTGAAGCACGTGTGCTGGAGCAGGCGCGTGAAGAACTGCGAGCATTTAAGGAAAAGAGAAATTCATCAGGAAAGGGCATTCCTTTCAGTGTGCTGGACCTGGGCTGCGGCATGGGGAGGCTTTTCAGCGAAGAGTCGATGGTAGCGGATGAAATAACAGCTGCGGAGCCTGATGCGAATCGGTTTTCTGCGGCTGAAAATGAAGGACACAGAGTGTCACAGTCAGTAAATATACCGATTACTGTAATTAACGGAGATGCCTCCTCACTGCCGCAAGATAAAAAATACAGCGCAGTGATTTCCAGCCATGTGCTTCAGCATATCACATGCAATATGGCTGCAGATATGATGAAAAAAATAGCTGATCTGCTGGAGCCTGAGGGAATCCTGGTGATGACGACCACATACACTGAGGGCGAGGAAGACCGGTTTTTCTGCGAAAGCTGGGAAGGTGAGAGCCGCAAAAGCGAGAAAATAGACAGGGAACGCTTCGACGGGCTTTTTGGTGCAGATAGCGTGCTTCCTGTGCGTATGTTTGCGGAGGACAGCATAGTGTCTATGGCTGAAGCGGAAGGAATGGAACTTCTCCGCATGTCAAGGTATCATTATCAGAATCATCACAGCATTGCAGAAGATGAAAAAGCCAACCTGGCCGGGGAATATGAGGGTGCCAGAGACGCAATGTATATTTTCAGAAGGAAAAGCAGCATGCTGATTGACGGGAATATATGCTATCATTTCAGCTTCAGCATTTTTGACGAGGAGACAGGACTGCGTACTGACGATGAGAAGGAGTTGCGGGATTCCATAAAAAAAGCGTACCCCGATGCGGTTTTTATGGATGAGCCAAAGGCAGATGATGAGCCGCTTTTCAGGGACCTGAAGGTGGGAGAAAACTTCCTTCACGGCGGAGGACTGCCGTTTAACTGCTTCCGTATCCTCATAAACAACTACGATTTTAAGTTCCGTCTGGAGACTGTTTCTTCGGCAGGAAAGAGAAGCAAGGATTTTGATATACGTGATTCCGCGGTTTTTATGACAGTGTTTCCTGAATCAGACACCGTACAGGTGTGCATATGTCTTACTGTAAAGAACGGCAATGCAGATGATTTTGTGTATTGCCGTCAGGTACAGGGAAATGGAGCAGTACTGCAAAACGCCGACGGACGACAGCTTTCGGTGAGAGAAATTTTTAATGAAGTCAGCAGCTGTCTGGGGCGGAAAATTACGGATGTGACCGAAACATATCTTGTAGAGATTAAAAGGCTGGGAAAGTATGAGAGCGTTGATGAGGTTTTAAGAAAAGAGAAAAAGCTGATATACGGACTCATGACAGGAGATGAGGGATGGCGCCATGTGCCTGAGGAATTAGCTGACGAGCGGCTATGTAACCTATGGGGGAGCAGAGACTTCATCAGACTGATCTCCTTTGGCGCAAACACGGTATTCTTTAACCTGTTTGACAGCAGTGATGCGGTTAACTACAGGGCGGACCGCATGGATTACGATCACAATTATTACGGCGATATGAACCCATATTTTGAAATGAACAGCAATGTGGCCGGTGTAAACCACGGAGTGCTGTTTTCTGCAGAACTTGTTATGGTTATCAAGACCATATGTAACAGAATACTGAGAAGGCAGGCTGATTACTACACGGGAGGTCAGAGCAGCAAGCTGAGAGCAGAAATTCGTAAAATCAAGACTTACAGAGGAGAGCTTATCACAACTTTAAATAAAGTGGAAAATCTGGAGATTGCCGAAATAGGTGAAATGGAAAGAGTTCTTCTGACAAGCCAGCAGATTGAACCTATAATAGAGAAGATAAAATATCTGCTGGAGCTTCTGGAATCAGAACTGGACCTGCTATATCAGACCAGCACCAACAGGCTGATAAATCTGTTGACCATAGCTGGACTGGTGCTGGCTGCTATTCAGGTGCTTCAGGGGATACTATGATGCGGTTCGGCGGTAGCATGGGAACTGAATATACTATTTGCTCTGTGCAATTTCTGCCTTTTCATCAGAGAAGGTGTCAGTCAGTTCCAGCTTAGCGTAGTAATACGGATTTTGGCTTTGGCCATCTTTACTGTAATAACCGGAGCGCAGTACCATGTAATCTGATTGCAGGTCAGCGTCGTCTCCACTGCTCGCATCAAAACCTGCGGAGCCTTCATACATCGATACAAATTCAATAAGGAGTTCCTCAGAAAATTCCGTGCTTCCGAAGAGGCTGTGAACCTCTGAGAGCTTGGAGAGGTTTTTTTTCATCAAATTGACGGTTTCATCCCATGAATTTCCGGTGCAGTAAAGCCCGCTTTGGCAGGAAATTCCCAATGTACTCAGGTCAATACGCTGATAGATTTTTATCATTCCCACATTATGCTCACCTTGGCTGATAACAAGCTGAGGACGGTAATTGGTGGAGACGGATATCATGGGACTCGTCCAGACGGAAAAATCGTAATTATGGTCGCTGGCATAGGATTTCAGCGTTTCATGGGCGTAGTTCTTAACCTTGAGGTAGCAGCTGCTTTCCTCGGCAGAAATGCGGCTTTCGTCGTTATTCATTCGCTCATAGGACGTGATCATGTAAACTGCGGCAGCAGAGCCTATGACCAGAAAAAAAACTACTGCAGCTATTATTTTCTGTTTTCTTGATAGTTCCATAAAGAATGGTCTCCTTTCAAATGTTTAAAGAATTCCAAGCTCATCAAGGAGCTGCTGAACTGCTTGGGGAGTCGATGCATATCCCTCTATAGGGTTTTTAAGCATGCTGTTTGCTTGATTTCTTTCTAAAGACGAGGAAATGGTACTGCCGTCATCTGAGGCAAAGCTCCATTTTATTTCTTTTGATGTGCCGCTGAGCGCCAGCATAGCACAGGCATATTTTACCATAAGGGCTGATTTTGATTCTGCTTCATTGTAGCTGCAGGTCTCTTTAAAAATAATTTCCCATTGGTAGGGACCACTTGTACTTAGCAGTCGCAGCTCGAAGCTTCCCAAAGCTTTCCTCAAACCTATTTTATCTGCAATATCCGTAAATCCGGCATTGTCGTACAGGGCATTTGCCATTGAATATACTATACTTCCGTCAGGCATAACTGTACGGTCACCGATTTTAAGAGGAATATCCTGGTAGGTAAGATCTATGGAAAAGGTCTCTTCGCCGTGTATAAAGGAAGGCAGACAGCTGTATACAATCAGGCGGCATCCGTCTCCTTGCTTCTCGATTTTGTAGTGGCTGTAGGCCTTATTTTCATCGGAAACTGTTCCGCTGACTGTAATTGTGCACATATCGCTGTTTACTTCAACCATTGATGAGTAGAAAGCTTCCGGTGAGCCATATATGAAAAGCTTAAATAATGTGATAATTAAAATGATGAAAAATGTGATGCACGCCCCGGCAAGAGCCTCCAGACGGTTTTTTCGGCGGATTTTTCCAAGGGCATCAGTGGGGGCGTCTGCACCGGCGGGAGTAAGGGGAGCATTCATTTCTTCGTATATGCGAGCACATTCGGTGCAGTGGGATAAATGTCCGGCAATTACTTGTGAGGTATCCGGCCTTGTCTGCTTATCCGTATAGAGGGGAAGCAGGTCACGGATTATTTCACATGGTATTCTGTTTTTCATTACGCATCCTCCTCTCATTGGAAGTTTAAAGGTTAAGGACTTTGAGCAGCATCATTATCTGCTCCGGACTTTCTCCGAAAGATTTGACATCCGTCCCCAGAAGAGAGCTTGCTTCTGCGGAGGTTACCTTATATGCAGGCTCATCAGGCGCATCGTCAACATCGGCGGCAAAAGACCACATGATTTCATCACAGTTTCCTACCAGCGCCAGCAGAATTACCGCATTTTTTTTCATATACTCGTTTATTTCATCCTGCTTGTTCAAGTTTTGTGTTTCGCTAAAAACAAATTCCCACCCGTAGGGCTCAGCTTCTGTGTGAAGTCTATTGTAATACTGCCCTGCCAGACCGGCAATATCCAAAACAAAAGCAAGTTCGTTGTTGGCAGGCATATCTCCTATATACGGGTGTGCTGCGTCGAACAGCCTTTTGGCCAGTCCTGCGTCATATATGGTCCCGTCGGCCATAATGCGCGTACCGTTTATATCCAGATACTTTGCATTTACAGAGCAGTCTATTGAAAAGCTTCCCGTCCGGTTCAGGGGCGAGGAGAGACAGCTGTAGACTATGAGCTCTTCGCCGCCGTCAGCCGTAGCCCTGACTTTATAGTGGCCGAATACAGCTGCTGAACCGATAAAGTTTCCCTTGATGGTATAGTCCGCATCAGAACCCGCAGGGACTTCAGATGAAATTTTTACAGTGTAGTCGTAGTCAGGAGAGCCGTAGACAAAAAGCTTGAATCCTGCCGTTAAAAGCGCCAGACAAAAGGTAATGCAGACTGCCGTTATTATTTTTTTGCGGCTGCGGCTGCGGATCTTTTTCAGGTAATCCACGCTTCTCTCATTATCCCGTTCGTCACAGGGAGCAGATCCATCTGCCGGACTCTTCGTGATATTCTCAGCGGCCCTTTGACAGGACGGACAGCTTTTTATATGCTGCTGAACAGCATCACTGCTTTTATCTGAAGAAAGCCCCTCAGCACAAAGAGGAAGCAGGTCCAGTATTACATCGCAAGGTATTTTATTATTCATCTATTTTAACCCCCTCTATCAGCTTGGTTTTGCCCCGGTAAAATGTTACCCGGGCCCAGTTTTCCGATTGACCCATTATCTGACCGATTTCTCTGAAGGAGAGGCATCCCATAAGCCTCAGATAGAGAACCTCGCGCATAGGCTCTTTAACCTGGTGCAGGGCCTTAAGAAGCGCAATACTGTCTGATTTTTTAAGAAAAACATCCTCGGCGGAGGAATATTTCACTTCATCTGAATTTGTATCCGCAGCCATGAGGTCCTTCTCCTTTTTCTGTTTCCTCAGGTGCGTAAGCCAGACATTGTTTGCTATGCCGCAAAGCCATGTAGAAGCGCTGCTCTGACCTTTGAAGCTGTTCAGGCTTTTCACAGCCTGATAAAAGGTTTCCTGAGTAAGCTCTTCAGCAAGGCCGGGGTCTTCGGTCCTGGACAGAAGAAAAGCATAAATCATCATGGAATGTTTCTTATAAAGTTGTTCCATTGACACCATGTTTTTTCCTCCTTCCAAGCGTTTCTGTATATTAGTGTCTGCCGGGGGCATTTCGTTACAAAGATTATATCATATTGACTGAAAAAAATATATGCAAAGGAAAACCTGCACCGGAGGTCACCCTCAATGCAGGCTTTAATACTGTCAATTGATGTTATGTATTGTACCCTTCAGATTACAGCAGCGGCAGCTTGTGAAGAATGATAGTAAAGATTACCATACCCAGCAGGGCAAACGGATATGTGGCCCCGTAGCCTGCACCGGGATCGTCGCTTCCCACCGCTTCTGTTGCAGCGCCAAGACCAGGTGTTGATGTCATACCTCCGCAGATTGCTCCCGAGAGCATTATCCAGTTGAGCTTGAACACATATCTTCCTACCAGGAAGCCTATGATTACCGCAACGAATCCAACTATCAGGCTTACAAGCGCAAGGGTGATACCTGAACCCGTAACAGCATCCACCGCTCCGTATCCGTAGTTAAGTCCTACTATGGCAAGGAAAAATGCCAGACCCAGTTCTCTGATTACTCCCAGTGTCTTAGGGTCCATCCTGAAAGATAAAGGTCCTATCTTTCCTATGTATCCCAATATGAGGGAACCTATAAGCACTCCGCCTGTAGACTCGAGACTGACATATCCTAAAGGTCCCATATATATCTTTATGGAGCCTAACAGGTATCCTGCGAAGCACACTACAGCAAAGGCAATTATGCTGAAATCAGTTGTAGGTATATCTTTTACAGAACCTGCATTTCTTGCCGCTTCCATCTCAAGCAGGTACTTTTTCTTTTCATCCTCAACATCAAACCTGA
Organism: uncultured Clostridia bacterium; assembly: GCA_945644815.1. GTDB lineage: Bacteria > Bacillota > Clostridia > Peptostreptococcales > Anaerovoracaceae > SUG1106. Next base: position 13,898 of record CALZFA010000004.1, on the reverse strand, counting down.
ATACCACATTGAGGAAGTTAACAGCAAGTATTACTATGATAACTCCGAAAGGATAACCTACGGCATGGCCGATTCCCACCTGACCTGTGGCCTGGTTAACATAGTCTGCTTCCATCTCAGGTGTAAACTCATCTATGTCAGCTGCGGTAAGAGAAGCATACTTTTCCTCCAGATGAAGAACCTGAAGCATTGCCTCTTTCTCTGAATCTGTTCTTTCTGACCAGCTTTCCGCGTACTCTGTTGCGTGGTTTTCTGCTGTTTCAAGGGCGGAAGCAAGGCCCGGTGAGCTGGTCATGGCTCCGGTGTATACTCCTGCCACGGCATATGCGTTGGTGTTTTTTGTAAAAGCAGTGCAGGCATAGGTGCCGGCGGCACCTATGAAGGTGATTAAAAGCCCCAGAACCACAAACTTGGCGCCGTATTTCTTTATTACCACACCCAGGTCCTTGGCAGCCAAAAGACCGACGGCTGCAACGAAGATTATGAGAGCGGTGGAGAAGAAGTATGAGTTGATTACCTTTCCTCCGTTGCCTTCCATTATCTGAACGGCAGCTTTCATGCCGGCTGCTGCGGAGTCACCTGATTCATATATCTTCTGTGCGAATCCGTATACTCCCCAGCCTATGGCAAGGCCAACAAAGAGAGCACCGGAAGTGCCGAAACTGAACTTTCCGAATTTAATCTTTCCAAACAAAAGCCCCAGTGCAATAGTCACGAACATAAGCACAAAGGGGTTCATCAGAAGACTTATTATATCAAATTTGACAAATGGCATTTTTCTCTTCCTCCTGTTTTATTTAAGCCTTTCTTAATTATAGCTAATAAAATCCAAAACCTCAACCGCTGCACGAAAGAAGAATTGTACATTTTTTGTATGATATGGTAAAATACATATATTAAACTTGCTGCAATGCAGCGATTGAACAAAGGGGGAACGGCATATTGGAAAAACAGTTGCTTGTCACTGTGATAATATGTGCGGCTGCCATCGGAGCAGGCGTGCTGCTGGGAAACGGAGCTGTGTATTTCTTTAATAAGATACCCGGAAAGTGGCTTTGCGACTATGGGGAAGAACCGACAGAGGAGCTTGCGCATCCCACCTGTCAGAGAGTAAAAAGCACTCCGTGGAAATATGTATTCACAGGTTTTTTTGTTGTTATAGGCATCAAGATGGGTCTGGAAGATCCTCTCTTTGCTCTCCCCGCTCTTTTGGCAATCTGGCTGCTTCTGGAAATGTCCATGGCAGACATAAAATATATGATAGTACCGGATCAGCTTATAATGCTCCTTGTAGTTACCGGACTGGGATTTATTTCCCACCATGCCTTCGGGGTTATGGACTGCCTGAGGGGATCGGTTATCGGCTTTGGTGTGCTTCTTATATTGGCACTCATAAGCCGGCTGGTATATAAGAAGCCTGCTGTAGGAGGGGCAGATATAAAACTTTTTGCGGCTCTGGGGCTGGCATTGGGCACCGACGGAATAATTGCCGTTTTCGTGATTTCAACCTTTCTCAGCGCAGGACACTTTATCTGGCTCATGATAAGAAAAGGGGTCAGACTGTCTGACGAGAGACCTATGGTACCATATATTGCAGCAGCAGCAACAATTTATCTGGTCATTTTGCATGAAATGAGTTACAATATAGTGGTGCAGCTTTAGAAGAAAAACGAAAGAGAGATAAATATGATAACAAGCAAACAGAGAAGCTATCTGCGAAGTCTGGCTCATAATGTTGATCCGACGGTATACATCGGAAAGGCCGGAGTTACAGATAATGTGATTAAGGAAATAGATCAGTGCCTTGAAGCGAGAGAACTGGTAAAGATTAAGCTTCAGGAAGGAGCTGTTCTTGATGCTAAAGCCACAGCCAATGAGCTGGCACCTGTGCTGGGAGCCGAGTTTGTTCAGGCTATCGGCCGCAAGTTTACTTTATACAGAGAATCCAAAGAAAACAGGCAGATAGAACTGCCGAGAAAATAATGGAAAGAAATATTTTGCTGACAATCGAATATGATGGAAGCGGTTTTCATGGTTGGCAGAGGCAGCCTCAAGTCAGGACTGTTCAGGGAGAGCTGGAAAAGGTGCTTACCCACATATGTGGAATACCCGTCGCTTTAAACGGAACAAGCAGAACCGATGCAGGTGTTCATGCTCTCGGACAGAGAGCCTCATTTAAAGGTGATTTTGGTATTCCTGCAGATAGAATACCTCTGGCTGTAAACAATCTGCTGGCAGGCGGCGCGAGTGCTCAGAATGGGGTGGGAGATGTTCGTATTATATCTGCTGAGGAAGTCCCCGCAGATTTTCATGCGAGATTTTCCAGCCGGGGAAAAATGTACCGCTATATCATAAGAAATTTGCCTGAAGTGGATATTTTTAAGCGACATTACTGCTATCAGATATGTCAGCCTCTTGACCTTGCGGCTATGAAGCAGGCAGCGGAATATATTGCAGGCACCCATGATTTCAGGTGTTTTCAGGCTGCAGGCGGGCAGGAAAGAGAAACCACAGTGAGAACAATTCACAGCCTCTCCATACAGAAAGTATCTGAAAATATTATAATAGAAGTGTCCGGAGACGGCTTCCTGTACAATATGGTAAGAATAATAGCCGGAACCCTGGCAGAGGTTGGTATGGGCAAGAAAAACCCGGAGGATGTCATTGAAATAATAGAAAGCGGTGACAGACAAAAAGCGGGGCATACTGCACCGCCGGGGGGACTGTATTTAATAGAGGTATATTACTGATTAATATAGAAAGATTTTCACGGGAGATTGGAGACAGGAGAAATGAACAGACCGAGCTGGGATCAGTATTTTATGGAAATGGCCGAACTTACGGCTAAGAGATCTACCTGCATAAGAAGAAATGTAGGTGCAGTCATTGTGAAGGATAAGCATGCTATTGCTACAGGATATAACGGTGCACCCAGAGGCATAAAGCACTGCGAAGACAGAGGAGGGTGTCTCAGGCAGAAGCTAAATGTTCCTTCCGGTGAAAGACATGAGCTGTGCATGGCACTGCACGCTGAGCAAAATGCCATTATTCAGGCAGCGGCTATGGGACATGCCATCGAAGGCGGAACCATATACATAACCCATCAGCCTTGCGTAATCTGTGCAAAGATGATTGTGAACGCAGGTATAGAGCGCATTGTGGTCAAGGAAGGCTATCCCGATGAGCTTTCCGTTGAAATTCTAAAAGAAGCAGGTTTAGAAGTAGAAAAAATAGGAGAATGAAAATGTATAATATCTTATGGGCTGTATTTGCCGTAGCTTTTTTCCTCTCGCTGGCGGCTACCCCCCTTGCTATAAAAATCGCTCCTAAAATCGGAGCAATAGATGTTCCTAAGGATGAACGCAGGATGCATACACATTCCATGCCCAGGTTCGGAGGAATGGCAATTTTCATTGGAACTACCGCAGCAATGCTTATTTTTATGCATTCAGAACCAAAAGTGCCGGTTATCATAATCGGCGGAGTGCTGATTTATATTTTGGGAATAATCGATGACCTTAAGAATCTGCCTGCCAAGGTTAAGTTCCTGGGACAGATTGCAATTGCAATATTAATGTATGTATACGATGTGAGGATTGAGTTTATATCCAACTTCTTCGGAGAAGGAAGAAATGAGCTTGGTACGGCAGTTTGTTTTATCGTAACAATAATATGGATAGTGGGAATAACCAACACGGTAAATCTCATAGACGGCTTAGACGGTCTGGCAGCGGGAACCTCCGCCATTGCATCCCTTTGCATTGCTTATGTAGCCTATATTCACGGCATGTATCTTGCCTGCGGGGCTATGCTGGCCCTGGCAGGCGGAGCCTTGGGATTTCTCCCTTACAATTTTTATCCTGCCAAGATTTTTATGGGCGACGGAGGGTCGCTGTATCTGGGATTTATGCTTTCCGCCCTTTCCATTCTGGGGCCCGTAAAAAGCGCTACCATTGTGGCGGTTATTATACCGGTTCTGGTCCTGGGAGTACCTATCTTTGATACGGCTTTTGCTATTTTCAGAAGAGTGATAAATAAAAGGCCCATTATGGAAGCGGACAAGGGGCATCTTCATCACAGACTGATGAAGCTTGGATACGGACAGAGGAGAGCCACTTTGATGCTTTACAGCGTCAGCGGCATTATGGGCATAGCAGCGGTTACCTTTAGCAGAGGACTGTGGGTAGAAACCATGGGACTTTTTGCAATTGCATTCCTGATGATATATATTTTCCTTACGGATGCAAATCATATTATGCCGCAGATAAAAGCTTCCCCAAATACCGGAGAAAAAGCTGAAAATGTGGTTGAAAGGGGTCATACGGAGGAATATAATAAATAGTGAAATAATTGTTTTGATGGTACTGACGCCCGAAGGTTTTCTGAGGGGAAAGGCTGAGGAAACATATACAGACAGCATTTGTATTTGTGGACAGGTGTCGGTATTTTTGCCGGCACCGTTTTTTTGTTGGAGGAGGAAATGATGGCAGAAACAAGAGTAGCTGTTGTGAGTATAATTGTGGAAAATGTTGATGCCGCTGAGGCGATAAACTCTCTGCTTCATCTTTACAGGCAGCATATCATAGGCCGTATGGGGGTTCCATATCCTAAAAAAGATATTTCCATCATCAGCGTGGCCATGGACTGCCCTATGGATGTGGTCAGTGCGCTTTCCGGAAAGCTGGGTGCTTTGGAAGGAGTCAGTGCTAAAACGGTTTATTCAAAAAAATAAGAAAACAGTGAGAGGTGAAGCGATATGGAGAAAAGAAAAATTCAGGAGAGAGGCATCATAAGACTTACGGCAGCGGTTCTTGCCGTGTTCATGACTTTTGCGGTGCTGACAGGCTGCGGCGGCGATGACAGCCATGTGCCGGATACGGTAAGCAAAACGGTGAATGTGGCTGCTCTCAACGGCCCGACGGGTATGGGTATGGTGCAGCTTATGGATATGACTGACAAATATGCAGTGGAAACGTATCAAAGCCCTACAGATATTACGGCAAAGCTGGTAAAGGGCGAGGTTGACGTGGCTGCACTTCCGTCAAACATGGCGGCAGTGCTTTACAATAAGACGGAGGGACAGGTGACAGCCATAAGCCCGATTGCTTTGGGAGTACTTCATATTCTTGGAAACAATATCCAGGTCGCAGAGGTTTCTCAGCTTAAAGGCAGCACCGTCGTTGCCAGCGGACAGGGAGGCACACCGGAGTATGTGCTGCAGAAGGTCTTAGAGGACGCAGGCCTTAAGCTCTACGAAGATGTACAGGTGGAGTGGCTTGCAAATCATTCAGAAGTAAATACCAGGCTCCTCAGTGAAGAAGGCACCATCGCCATGATTCCTGAACCGTTTGTATCAACGGCTCTTGCCGCAGGCAAAGAAGGCGTTGCAGAGGTATTCGACATGAACACCCTGTGGAAAGATGCTACAGGACAGGAGCTGCCTATGGGAGTGCTGGTTGCACGCAAGGCCTTTGTGGAAGAAAGGACCGATGACCTTAGGGTGCTTTTAAGTGATCTGCGGGAATCCGTTGATTTCGTAAACGGGGTGCCTGAAGAAGCGGCTCAGATCATAGTGGAAAAGGGCTTTATCGGGAAGATTGAAATCGCTGAGGCTGCAATTCCTAATTGTCATATTGTGCTCTATACAGGAAATAAGGTTGAGGAGGGCAACGAAATCCTCAGAATATTTAATGAGACTTTGTTTGAAATGAACCCTCAGGCGGTGGGAGGCAAACTGCCGGCAGACGATTTATATTATGCGAAATAAAAAATACAGTAAATTTATTACCGCCATGTTTTGGCTGGCAGTGTGGCAGGCAGCAGCGCTGCTGGTTTCAAACAAGCTGCTGCTGCCGGACCCTGCGGATGCTTTTTTTGCTCTGACAGCGTTGGCCGGTACGAGTAAATTTTATATGGACATAGGTTGGACTGCGGCAAGGTGCCTTGTTGCAATGGCCGTTTCTTTTGCAGCGGGAATTCCGGCGGCGGCTCTCTCCTTCAGGTATGATGAGGTTAGAAACATTTTGAGCCTGCCTGTGGGATTTTTTAAAGCTGTCCCCGTCATGGCCATCATAATCTATGTTATATTGCTGGCAGAATCCGACTGGGTTGCGGTAACAGTGTGCTTTTTTATGTGTTTTCCTATAGTATACACCAATATTCTGGAAGGGCTGGACGCCATGCCTTCAGCGTACCCGGAAGTGGGAAAAATATGTCGCCTGAGCAGAGGCGAAATCGTGAAGTATATTTACGGTCCCGGCCTTTTGCCGCAAATAAAGGCGGCAATCAGTCTCACTGCAGGACTCAGCTGGAAGGCGGTAGTGGCTGCAGAAGTACTTTCAATACCGAAATATTCTCTGGGCTATGAAATGATAAACGCGAAGTATTATCTGGAGACAGCTGATCTATTTGCGTATATTTTTGTAATCGTAGTACTCAGCATGGCCTTTGAGAAACTGATAAACCTTGGTATGAGACGCATTGAATGGAAAGGATATGAGGGCAGCAGACTCCATGCTCACGGTGTCAAAAACTTGCCGCAGCAGCCGGCTGCAACCGGCATTGAGGTGTCTCATTTGACCAAGGCCTTTGAGGGTAAAAGGGTATTAGACGATGTGAACATGACCTTTGAGGCCGGAAAAGTTACGGCACTCATGGGATCTTCAGGTCAGGGCAAAACTACCCTCGCACGAATTATCGCAGGGCTTGAAGCTGCAGAGTCGGGAAGAGTTTTCATTGAGGATGAAGGGAAAATGGCGATAGGGAAAACAGAAGCTTTTGCGGGGAAGATTTCTTTTCTGTTTCAGGAGGACAGATTGCTGCCCTGGCTGAATATTTATGATAATATCGCCATAGGCGGTGGAAATGCGGAAAGAATCAGGGATCTGGCAGGACAGCTCGAAATCGAAACTGAGCTTTGGAAACTTCCCGGTGAATTGTCCGGGGGTCAGCGTCATAGAGCTGCTTTGGCGAGAACCTTTGCTGCAGGTGGAGCGCTGGTGATATTGGATGAGCCTTTCCGTGGACTGGATGGTTCTCTGAAGGATAGAATTATTGACAGACTGTGGAAGCGTGAGACCGAGGGCAGGACTGTAATCCTCATCACTCATAGTCGGGAAGATGCCGAAAGGCTGGCGGATAAGATCAGGGAATTATAAACCATTGCAAATAGAAAATATAGGTTTACTTCTGCGGATAAGACACCAAAACAAAGCCTGAATTGCACACCAACATGGGCAATAAGATAAAAATCGGGTCGACTTTTTATGTTTTTTTATATATAATACAAATTATGAAGAAGGACAACAGACCTAACCCCCTGACTATGGGCATATTAGCCCATGTGGATGCAGGAAAGACAACCTTATCGGAGGCAATACTGTACCTGACAGGAGCCATAAGGCAGCTGGGCAGGGTTGATCACAAAGATGCCTTTCTTGATAACGTACAAGTAGAACGAGCCCGCGGTATAACCGTATTTTCCAAGGAGGCTCGTTTTGTGCTGGGAGAAAAGCAGGTCACTTTGCTGGATACGCCGGGCCACGCTGATTTCAGCGCTGAAATGGAGAGGACATTGCAGGTTCTGGATTATGCAGTATTGGTGGTAAGCGGCACCGACGGTGTTCAGGCCCACACCAGAACTTTGTGGAAGCTGCTGGAAGATCGAGGACTGCCGGTTTTTGTATTTGTAAACAAAATGGATAGGCCCGGGACTGACCGGGAAAACCTGATGAAGGAACTGACAGATACTTTTGGGGACAGCTTTGCCACAGCAAAGACCGACGGCAGTCTAAACGAGGATGAGACAGCCATGGCAAGCGAGGAACTTATGGAGGAATATCTCAATGGCGGAAGTATCAGTGACAAAACCATTACCGATGCTGTTGAGGGCAGACAGCTGTTTCCTGTCATCTTCGGCTCCGCTCTTAAACTGGAGGGTGTAAAAGAGTTTCTCCGGTGTTTTGACAGATATACTCGGGCTAAACAATACAGCGAAGAGTTCGGAGCAAGAGTATATAAGATCAGCAGGGACAAGCAGGGAAACAGGCTTAGTCACATGAGGATCACGGGGGGAAGGCTCAGGAGCAAAATGCTTTTGAACTGCGGCGGAAGAGAGGAAAAAGCAGAGCAGATACGACTTTATTCCGGTGACAGCTTTACAATGACCGGTGAAGCAGAGGCGGGAACCGTCTGCGCAGTTACAGGGCTGACAGGGACATATGCCGGACAGGGCCTGGGAGAGGAAGCTCAAAGTGAAGACATAAAACCCTTGCTTCTTCCCGCGATAACGTCGAGGATAATCATGTCACCTGACACTGATCCTGTGGTTTTTCTTTCTAAACTCCGGCAGCTTGAAGAAGAAGACCCTACTATGCGCGTATTATGGAAAGAAGAAGTTAAAGAAATCCATGTTCAGATAATGGGTGAGCTGGAGGAGGAAATTCTGAAAACTCGCATAAAGGACAGATTCGGCGAAGATGTTTCCTTTGGCGAAAGCAGCATAATATATAAGGAGACTATAGCAGAGCCCGTAATCGGTATAGGTCACTACGAGCCCCTGCGTCACTATGCTGAGGTCCAGCTGCTGCTGGAGCCTTTGCCTCCGGGAAGCGGACTTGTAATCGGCAGCCTGTGCAGCGAAGAAAGCCTTGACAGAAACTGGCAGCGTCTTATACTTGCTCACCTTGGGGAGAGACCTTTTCCAGGCGTGCTCACCGGCTCGGAGATAACCGATATGAAGATCAGCATACTGGCAGGCAGGGCTCATCTCAAGCACACGGAAGGCGGAGATTTCAGGCAGGCCACGTACAGGGCTGTGCGTCAGGGGCTCAGAAAGGCGAAAAGCGTGCTGCTGGAACCTTTCTACAGCTTTTCTCTTAAGGTGCCTCAGGACTGTGTGGGGAGAGCCATGTCCGACATGCAGAGATTGGGGGCTTCCTGTGGCCTTCCGGAAATAGATGGAATGATGAACAACGTTATTGAAGGAGAGGGACCTGTTGCCACTCTTAAGGGCTACCAGAGAGAAGTAAGCGCATATACAAAAGGTGAGGGCAGGTTTGAAGCTGCTTTGTGCGGATTCAGGCCTTGCCATAATGCGGATGAAGTTGTGGCGAACAGCGCCTATGTACCTGAGGCAGATCTTGAAAACCCTACAGGTTCTGTGTTCTGCAGCCGCGGCGCAGCAGAATATGTGGACTGGAAGCAGGTTGATGAAATGGCTCATGTGGACAGCGGATACATTATTGAGAACGGGCACTTCATCAGGCGGAGCGACAGGACAGGCACTTATGGCGGAGCTCTGCTGCAAGACGGCATCAAAGACGGAAGCAACACAGACAGAGAAAAGCTTTCTGCGGCAGGGGAAAAAGAACTTCTGGCTATATTTGAAAGGACCTACGGCAAAAGCAAGCGTGATGAAGCTCTGCGAAAAGAAGCTTTGAGCAAAGCTACCCACTCCAAAGCTGCAGGCAGATCTGATACTTTTCCGCAGCCTAAATGGAAGCATGAGACGGGCAATGGACAGCCTTTCCTGGTAATAGACGGATACAATGTAATCTTTGCCTGGGATGAGCTTAAGGAGCTTGCTGCGGTAAACCTTGATTCGGCCAGAGAGGCTTTTCTGGATATTCTGGGAAACTACCAGGGCTATACTAAAGCCGACATGGTGGTGGTTTTTGATGGATATAAGGTGGTCGGAAATCCGGGCACCAGGATGGACTATGGAGAAATAAAGGTAGTCTATACCAAGGAAGCGGAGACAGCCGACAGGTTTATAGAAAAGACTGTTTATGAGATGGGGCGCAAATACGATGTGGCAGTAGTTACATCGGACAGACCGGTACAGATGGCAGCCTTGGGAGACGGCGCACGCCGCATGTCGGCAAGAGAATTCCATGCGGAAGTTACCGGTGTATCCGAGGAAATACGAGCAAGATTGTCGGATTGCAAAGTCAAACTGAAAAAAAACAGGCCATTTGAGAAAGCTTTGACAGAATAAAGTAATTGAGCCGCTTTCTCGGCCATACATTTTGGAAAAACGAAAACCGCTGCCTCAGGGTGGCGTTTTTTTATTTCTATGTTGGGCGAGCCGCTACACAGCTGATTTCCCACAAAATTCGAGCAAAAAAGCACATTTACTGGGGAATTTTTGCAAAAAAACCAAGATTTTGGCCGAAAATCAGCACGTAATTTACATTTATTGACAAAATTTCCCCAGTAAATCGACTGTTTTTAATTTTATTGTGGGAGCCGCACTTCGGAGACACCGGCACTTATGATTTTTTTCGCTGAGGAATAAGACCGAGCCTGCAGCCCGTATAATGTTTTACCTACATTTAACATAAATGCGGTTTCGGACTTAACATTAGAGCAGTATACTGAGCTCGTAAAAAGGAAAAAATATAAGGAGCCCGCGAAGAAGAACGGGCTGAAATCGAGGAGGAAAATTATGAAAAAGAATAAGATTATGAACGGAATAAAGAAGATTGCGGCATCAGCACTGGCTCTTACCATGGTATTTGCCATGACAGCCTGTGGAGGCAATAAGACCAATGGACAGGATCAGAGCGGCAACCCCATAACAGTTGTATCAAGAGAGGATGGTTCCGGCACCAGAGGGGCATTTACAGAACTAATGGGAATCATGGCGGGTGATGTGGATAATACTACTCCAAAGGCAGAAATTTCACAAAGCACATCTGTAGTGATGGCAACAGTATCAGGGAACAAAAACGCCATCGGTTACATTTCTCTGGCGTCCATGGACGATTCAGTAAAGGCAATAAAGGTTGATGGTGTTGAACCAACAGTAGAAAACATTAAGGCAGGAGTATATCCGGTGTCGAGACCTTTCCTGGTAGTTACGGGAAAGAAGACAGATGAACTTACAAAAGACTTTATCGCCTTTATTATGAGTAAGGAAGGTCAGACTATTATTGAAGAAGACGGGTGCATCTCTGTAAAGAACGAAGCTAAGGCATATGAAACCAGAAGCGGCCTTAAAGGGAAAATTTCAGTGGGCGGTTCAACATCGGTAGCACCTGTAATGCAGAAGCTGGCTGATGCATATAAAGCTATTAATCCGGAGGTTGAAATTGAAATTCAGCAGACAGGTTCCGGTGCAGGAATCACCTCAACTATTGAAGGGGCTGTCAATCTGGGGATGTCATCAAGAGAACTGAAGGATGAAGAACTGGCAAAGGGTGTGAAAGGAGAAACCATTGCCATGGATGGTATCGCGGTTATAGTAAACAAGGAAAATACGACAGAAGACCTGACTTCAGAGCAGATCAGACAGATATTTACAGGTGAAGTGACTGAGTGGTAAAGCATTGCGGATAAAGAATCAGCAGGTAAAAAAACGGCGGGTAAAAAAATGAACATTTTTTCTGAAAAAACAATGAAATTAGTGTTTACGTTGTCGGCTACAGTATCAATTTTTGCAGTCATAGTAATATGCTTCTTTCTCTTTGAGCAGGGTTTTCCTGCCATAGGGGAAATAGGGGTACTCGATTTTCTGACAGGTACGGTATGGAAGCCTCTTGAAGGACAATTCGGAATTTTCCCTATGATTGTAGGCAGCATTTATGTTACAGCAGGAGCAATTATTATAGGTGTGCCGGTTGGGCTTCTCTGCGCCGTATTTATGGCAAAGTTTTGTCCATCCGGTATTTACAGAATAATGAAGCCGGCAGTAGATCTGCTGGCAGGAATACCGTCAATCGTTTACGGATTCTTCGCCTTGATGGTTATTGTGCCGGTGGTACAGACACTCACCGGAACCAGCGGAAAGGGAATTCTCTCGGCATCCATAATGCTTGCAATAATGATTCTCCCCACCATTGTCAGCGTTTCCGAGGCGGCCATCAGAGCTGTACCTGAAAGTTATTATGAGGGTTCACTGGCTTTGGGTGCAACTCACGAGCGAAGTGTTTTCTTTGCCACCCTTCCCGCAGCAAAATCAGGCATAATGGCGGGAGTGGTCTTGGGCATAGGAAGAGCCATAGGAGAAACCATGGCTGTTTCAATGGTGGCAGGAAACCAGCCCATTCTGCCGGACTCAATTCTTTCCGGAGTGAGAACCATGACCGCCAATGTAATCATTGAGATGGGATATGCAGAGGGGCTTCACAGGGAGGCACTCATAGCCACTGCAGTGGTGCTTTTCGTATTTATACTCATAATAAATATTTCTTTCTCTCTTCTGAAAAGGGGGAATAAATGATGGAATACATTAACAGACAGACTTTGAGACAAAAAATAAAAAACTACAGGCATCAGCCTCTGTCGCTGATTATTTATGCGGCGGTGTGCCTCAGCGCGCTGATAACCGCGGGGGTGGTGCTTTTTCTCATAGGATATATACTCTATCACGGAGTGCCAAATCTGACTTTGCCGGGTCTTTTCGCATGGGACTTCAACGCAGAAAACCAGTCCATGATGCCGGCTATTATCAATACGCTGATTATGATAGTCCTGACTCTGCTTTTGGCGGTGCCCATAGGAGCTTTTGCCGCTATATATTTGGTGGAATATTCAAAGAGAGGAAACAAGCTGGTTAAGGTCATCAGAATTACGGCGGAAACCCTTTCGGGAATTCCGTCCATTGTATACGGACTCTTCGGATATATAGTCTTCGTAATAACTCTGGGCTGGAGTTTCACCCTCCTTTCCGGGGTAATAACCATGGCTATAATGATACTCCCGTTAATAATGAGAACCACAGAGGAAGCCCTTATGGCCGTTCCGGATTCTTTCCGGGAGGGAAGCTTCGGACTGGGAGCGGGAAAACTTCGGACAGTTTTTAAAATCGTTCTTCCGTCTGCTGTGCCGGGAATACTCTCCGGAGTAATTCTGGCAATAGGAAGGATTGTGGGAGAATCGGCGGCGCTGATATTTACTTCTGGAACCAACCCGGTGGCGGCAAAGAGCCTGTTTTCATCGGCGAGCACCCTTTCCGTGCACCTTTATACTTTGCTCAATGAGGGCAGGTACACAGATCAGGCCTATGCCGTGGCAGTGGTGCTGCTGGTTGTGGTAATATTGATAAATGCTCTTTCGGCAGCAGTGGCAAAGCGCCTTACAAACAAATAATATGACATATAGAGTTTATTACTGGATTTTGGTCATATGGAGAAAAGAAAAATGGATAAGATGACAATACATGATATGAATCTGTTTTACGGGGATTTTCAGGCACTTAAAGGTATAAATCTGGACATTCCCGAAAACAGAATTACTGCCTTTATCGGTCCTTCCGGCTGCGGCAAATCCACGCTCCTCAAGTCACTTAACAGAATGAATGATCTGGTGGAGGGATGCAGAATTACCGGCGACATCAGGCTTGACGGACAGAATATTTACGGAGATGTTGACATAAATAATCTGAGAAAGCGGGTAGGAATGGTGTTCCAGAAACCCAATCCATTTCCAATGAGTATTTATGACAACATCGCGTACGGACCCAGAACCCATGGAGTGCGCAGCAGGGTGCGACTTGATGAAATTGTGGAGAATTCTCTTCGAGGGGCGGCCATCTGGGATGAGGTCAAAGACCGGCTTAAGGACAGTGCCATGGGACTTTCGGGAGGACAGCAGCAGAGGCTTTGCATAGCTCGGGCTCTGGCCGTGGAGCCGGAGGTGCTTCTGATGGATGAACCGACTTCTGCCCTGGACCCCATTTCCACATCTAAGATCGAAGACCTTGCGGCGGAGCTTAAAAACAAGTATACTATAGTTATGGTAACCCACAATATGCAGCAGGCTGCCAGGATTTCCGACAAGACCGCTTTTTTCCTTCTGGGAGAGGTTATCGAGTATGCAGATACAGAAAAGCTGTTCTCCTTCCCTGAGGATAAGAGGACGGAAGACTATATCACCGGAAGATTCGGTTAAGGAGG
>CALZFA010000003.1 GCA_945644815.1 uncultured Clostridia bacterium | reverse complement strand
GTCTGAGGCAGCATTTTTATCTTATCGATAGTTTCGCCGCAGGCATAATAGATCTTTTCCTGTCCTTCCTTCATGCGCTCTACATACTCTCTGAGAGTCACCATGTCCTCTTCACAGGATGAATAGTAAATCAGCAGATCCTGCAGAACATCCTTATGCAGTCCATATTCGTTATAAATCCCGTATTTAAGCTGTACGCCGAATTCTTTAAAGAACGCCTTATACCCTTCTCTGTCCTCGGAAAGCATCTTTGCAAGCTCGTTCTTGATATTTCTTTCTATGTTCTTGGCTATAAGTTTGAGCTGGCGGTCATGCTGAAGTATTTCTCTGGAGATATTCAGTGACAGATCTGCGCTGTCTACCAGCCCCTTTACAAAGCTGAAATAGTCCGGAAGAAGGTCAGGACATTTTTCCATAATCATGACACCATTGGAGTAGAGAGCGAGCCCCTTTTCAAAATCCTTGGTATAATAATCATAGGAAGGTTTCTTCGGTATGAACATCAGGGCGGTATAAGAAACTACACCGTCTGCACTGGTATGAATTACTCTGGCCGGTTGGTTAAAATCATAGAACTTTTCGTAATAGTAGCTGTTATAGTCTTCCTCTGTCAACTCCGTTTTATTCTTTTTCCAGATAGGCACCATGCTGTTTATCACATGCTCTTCATTTTCATATACAAATTCAGGTTCTGCATCACCAGGTGCGTTTTCTGCCTTCGGAAGCTCTTTTCTCACCTGCTCCTCCATCTTGATTGGATATGAGATATAGTCGGAATACTTTTTTATAAGATGCTTAATGTGATAGCTTTCAAGGAACTTATCGTAATCCTCTTCTTCAGTGTTGTCTTTAATATGCAAGGTGATAACCGTTCCGTTTCCTTCCTTTTCGCAGGACTCAACCGTATATCCGTCAGCTCCTTCGGATGTCCAGCAGAACGCCTCCTCTGAACCATAGGCTCTTGTCTTTACCTCCACCTTGTCGCTGACCATGAAAGCCGAATAAAAGCCCACACCGAACTGCCCTATTATGTCGATGTCCTCCTTGGCCTCATTGTTCTGCTTGAAATCAAGAGAGCCGCTTCTGGCAATAGTTCCCAGATTGTTTTCCAGCTCCTCCCGTGTCATACCTATGCCGTTATCTTCAATAACCAGTGTTCTTGCTTCTTTATCGGCAGATACCTTTATAAAGTAATCGCTTCTGGAAAGTCCGGCAATGTTCTCTTCAAGCTGCTTGTAGTACAGCTTGTCGATGGCATCGCTTGCGTTGGAAATCAGCTCCCTCATAAAAATTTCCTTGTGTGTGTAGATTGAATTGATCATCATGTCCAACAGTTTTTTAGACTCTGCTTTAAATTGTTTCTTCTTCATAATATTTATTTCATCCCCTCTTACTTTTATATCATTTTAAGTTATTAGCACTCTTTCTCTAAGAGTGCTAACTCCTGTTTATAAATATACGCCCCCTGGTTCGGAAAGTCAAGAGGCGCAAAGTTTTTTTCACAATATCAACATATTTCTTCTCTGCCCGTAAATATATTCATCCATTTTTTGCTGTAATACCTATGGTAGCAGAAAAAAACCTTTATGAAGTCCGCCACCGCCACCAGTGCCATAACCCACGGCAGAGACCACTTCAATACAAGCACGCCGATATATGCCAGAGGAATCTGAAGCCCCACATTGAAAGATACATCTACATACATGCAAAACATCGTATCACCGCCCGCCCTGAGAATGGCACATATAGTCATATACGCAAGCATTTTAGGTGCCATTGCAACAGCGTACACCAGCAGTGCCTTCATGAGCATATCCGTAGTCTCCGGACCGAAGTTATAAATAAGCGCAATAGGTCTTCTGATCAAAATAATCAATACAGTCATTGCCACATTCAAAATCCATGTCACATTGAGCACCTTTTGACTGTACTGAAACGCTCTCTCCTTTAAACCACGCCCCAGCACTTTCCCAATGAGTACTGCTGCAGCGTTCCCCATACCAAAATATACCGTCTGAAAAAAGTCTGTAACTGTGACTGCAATTTGTGATACTGCAAGAGCCGCAGCGCTTATCTTTCCATAGGCCGCAAAGATTGAAGATACCGAAAACGCCCACAGTCCTTCGGTTATTATTACAGGGATTGCTGTTTTCATTATATTGATAAACATGCTGCCTGAATATGAGAAAAGCTGGCCAAAAGTCGCTTTCAGAGGATGTTTTTTTCTCAAATATATGCTGAGGTGCATCGCAATGCACTCCAGTATTCTGGCTGCAAGAGTTGCAACTGCTGCTCCTTTTACTCCCATCTCCGGAAATCCGAAGTGCCCGAATATGAGTAAATAGTTTAAGATTATGTTCAGCAAAATAGCACAGGCATTTATGATTGTGGGATATTTCAGGTCCTGAACGGATCTTGAATTATATGATATGACAAATGTCATGCCAGAAAAAAAATAGGAGAAGCAGGCTATTTTCATATATTGCGTTCCCATTACAATGACTTCTGCGTTATGAGAAAAAAGTTCTATAAAAAAGGGCGCGGCAAAATATACTGCTATTATCACAGGCACTGACAGCACTATGCACATGGTATAATCTATTCCCACAATTTTCCGCAGACTGTCAATGTCCCCTATGCCCCAGTACTGGACCGCATGAACTGCCGCTCCGCTGAATATTCCGAAAAGCACCACACTGAAAATAAAGTATACCTGATTGGCAGCTCCTACTGCCGCAAGGGCGTTTTCCGACACTTTCCCCACCATGATGGTATCGGCCAGATTAAGAGTTACCGAAATAATCTGTTGTATTATCATAGGAATGCTTGTTACAATAAGCCTGTGGTAAAAGTTATCTCTTTCCACCTTTTCTCCCCCCAATAGCTAACAAAAGTATGAGTACAAAATAAACGGGGGCAGATGTTTCTACCCCCTGGTATGTTTTACCGGTTGACAACCGTTACTACTTGGCGTAATCGATTGCTCTCGTTTCTCTCACAACATTTACCTTGATCTGGCCCGGATATTCAAGCTCAGACTCAATCTTCTTCGAAATCTCTCTTGCCAGAAATACGATTTCCTCGTCGTTTACATCCTCAGGCTTAGCGATTATTCTTATCTCCCTGCCTGCCTGTATGGCAAATGACTTTTCAACACCCGGAGTGGTGTTCGCTATTTCTTCAAGCTTCTCAAGTCTCTTGATATATGCATCAAGAGTTTCTCTTCTTGCTCCCGGTCTTGCTGCACTGAGAGCGTCGGCCGCTGCTATAAGCACCGCCTCCATGCTCTTAGGTTCATAATCTCCGTGATGAGCAGCCATACCGTTAATAACTGCTTCGGATTCCTTATATCTTCTCAGTATATCAATACCGATATCCACGTGGGTTCCTTCAAATTCATGGTCAAGAGCCTTGCCTATATCATGCAGAAGGCCGGCTCTCTTAGCCAGCTTGACATCCAGGCCCAATTCGCCCGCCATCAGGCCTGCAAGATGGGCAACCTCTATAGAATGTTTAAGCACATTTTGTCCGTATGATGTTCTGTATCTAAGTCTTCCCAGAATCTTCACAAGCTCAGGATGAAGGTTATGAATGCCTACCTCGAAAGTAGCCTGTTCGCCTTCTTCCTTGATTATGGCGTTGACTTCTTTCTCGGCCTTTTCAACCATCTCCTCGATTCTGGCCGGATGAATACGACCGTCCACAATGAGTTTTTCAAGGGCAATTCTGGCTACTTCCCTTCTGACAGGGTCAAACCCGGAAAGGATGACTGCCTCCGGAGTATCGTCGATTATGAGATCTACTCCGGTGAGAGTTTCTATAGCTCTGATATTTCTCCCCTCACGTCCTATGATTCTGCCCTTCATTTCGTCATTAGGAAGTGAAACTACAGAAACCGTACTCTCTGCCACATGGTCTGCAGCACATCTCTGAATGGCATTGGTAATGATGTATTTTGCCTTCTTGTCCGCTTCTTCTTTAGCTTTGGACTCAATTTCCTTGATCATCACGGAAGCTTCATGTCTTACTTCCTTTTCTGTGTTGGCAAGCAGGATTGCCTTAGCCTCGTCCACGGTGTAGCCGGAAATCCTCTCCAGTTCTTCCATCTGGCGCGAAATAGCCGCATCCAGTTCCTTATGTTTGTTTATCAAAGACTGTTCTTTCTGTGTAATATTTTCTTCTTTTTTCTCAATATTCTCGATTTTTCTGTCTAAGGATTCCTCCTTCTGAATCATTCTTCTCTCTGAACGCTGAATTTCCTGTCTTCTTTCTCTGGCGTCGCGCTCTGCATCGCTTCTGATTCTGTGAGCCTCCTCCTTGGCCTCAAGCAAAGCCTCTTTTTTTATGCTTTCGGATCTGTTTTCGGCGTCAAGTATCAGGTTTTTAGCTTTTTGTTCAGCACTGCCTATAGCTTTTTCGCCTACATTTTTTCTGTATATATATCCGATCAATGCGCCAAAAACAAGCGCAATAATTCCTGTTATAATTATTTTGAGCATCGAAGCACCTCCTTTTTTACCTTTTTTAACCAACTTAATCTTTCGTCTATTTTACACAAATTAAATCTTGATATATCCATACAATGTATATTATAATGTTTAAATAGGCAAAATGTCAAGTGTAGAGAAGGGTAAGAGATGAACAAATTTTTTGCACCTCTGAAAAGTGCGGACAAAATTATACTGCTGCTTGTCGGCATGCTGGGGATCATTAGTATTTTAATGCTTGAGAGCACCGTCTACGACGACGGTATAGTACTTGCCAGACCTGTTATTGTACAGGCTGTTTCTTATGTCTTGGGCTTTGTTTTGTTAATTGTTATTCAGCGCATTGACTATCGTTTTTTCATGGGTCTTGAGAGGTATCTGTACATAGCCGCCATGTTTCTGCTGCTGCTGGTTTATGTGCCGGGGCTGGGTCACGAAATGTATGGTTCCAGAGCATGGATTGATTTAAAAATTACCACTCTGCAGCCGTCGGAATTCGTCAAGATACTTTTCGTGCTTATCATGGCGGGCTACCTGTCAGAGCGCAGGGAGGAACTGACTAAGCTTGCAGGTGTGATAAAGGCTCTCTTTGTAGCCGCTCCTATTATTCTTGTAGTGCTCAAAGAGGATCTGGGAAGCGCTCTTGTTTACATTGTAATGTGGATATTCATGGTCTTTTTTGCAGGTATTGACTACAAGCTTTTTATCAAGTCGGCGCTTATATCACTGGCGGCAATACCTGTTGTATATAAATTTCTGGATGACTATCAGAAAGAAAGAATTGAAGCGTTTCTCCACCCCGATAATCTGAGTCTTTCGGGAAATTATCAGGTGTGGCAGTCAAAGGTTGCCATAGGTTCCGGCGGCTTCTTCGGAAAGGGTCTTTTTAACGGTACCCAGAAGAGTCTGGACTTTATACCGGTTCAGCAGTCAGACTTCATCTTTTCTGTAGTGGTAGAAGAACTGGGTTTTATCGGCGGCGCCGTTGTAATCATAATCTACGGCCTGATGATGACCCGCTTTACGAGCATCATACGAGAAGCTTCAGACTTGTACGGTGCCCTTATAGTAGTAGGTTTTACAGCCATGTTCCTGTTCCAGGCATTTGAAAACATCGCAATGACCATGGGAATGATGCCCGTTACCGGTATTACCCTGCCTTTCCTGTCCGGCGGGGGGACTTCCGTTATCGCCAGTATGATTTCAGTAGGCGTTATTATCAATGTGGGTATAAACAGCAAGATCATAAAGTTTTAGAGCCGGATTATATGCTAAAAGAGCTCCATATCACATTATGCAAGGAGCTCTTTTGTTTATTGTTTTTTGTGTAATTTAAAGGCTGCGCCAAAGCAACAGTTTAGTTTCTACAGGTTTTCAATTCTCCCTGCAATGTTGTCAAAGTTTCTGCTTATATAGGATTCCTTCATAAATACAATAGGCACGCCCATATTAGTGGAAATATGAATATTCTCATCCCGCTGCACCAGGCCTATCATACGCTCCGTTATGCTTTTAGGAAATTCCTTTAACGAAGGAGCAAACCCCTGCTTCATCAGCTTGGTATTTATTTTGTTCAGTATATAATAGACATTTCGTATGCCGAGTTCTTTTAAAGTCATGGTTACTGTCTGGCAGTCACGGATGGATGAATATTCAGGCGTAATTACCATTATAACCTCGTCAGCTCCTCCCATGGCAATAGTTAATCCGTCATCAAGGCCTGCCGGAGCATCAATTATGACATATTCAAAAACCTTTTTCAGTTTGTCGCAAAGAACCTTTACGTGGAGAGGTGTAATTTCACCGTCATCAGGTTTCGGTGAAGCCGCCATAAAAAACAGTCCGGGAAATCTTTTATCCTTTATCAGCGCCTGTTTAATACGGCAGACGCCGTTAAGCACATCACTCACATCGTATACCACATTGTTTTCAAGGCCCAGATAAAGGTCCAGGTTTCTGAGCCCGGTATCCATATCTACAAGAACCGTCTTGTGGCCTCGTTTTACCATGGCTGCGCCTATATTTGCCGCAAACATGGTTTTGCCGGTTCCCCCTTTACCGGATGCTATTATAATAGTTTTGCCTGAAGTATTCATGGCAGTCTCCTTTATCACTAACTGTTTTTACTAATTCATTTTGGTTGAAAAGTCCAGTACTCCGGATTCGGTTGTCTTCTTCACATCAAGATATTCTCCAATTATTTCTCTGGACACAGGAGCGGCATTGGATGAAACACCGCCCTGAATCAGCAGCACTGCAACAGCTATCTTGGGGTTGTCCGCCGGAGCCAGGGCAATTGTCCAGGCAAAGTGGTCATAGGTATCCTTATATTTATTAATGTCCGCATAAGTTACTTTCTTGTCACTGGCGGCAATGAGAGCATCATCCACAGTGTCATTTTCTGTAGGATACTTCTTAGGGTCCTCTTTCATCATCTTTGTCATGGTTTGCTGAACTTCTTTCCATGAAACTCCCGGTGCAATAGACGAAAGATGTTTCTTCACATATGTCACCTCATCCTTAGGATTGATGTAACCCGATCTTTCTGCAGTACCGGTCTTTCCTGCAACCTCCACAGGAAATCTGGAGAAACAGCTTGCCAGGGTACCTTTCTTGGCAACCAGTCTCATACCCTCTAACACCTTATCCAGGTCGTTCTCCTCAACATCTATCTGGTAGGCCTCATTTTTTTCATTAAGACCCTCACCTTCAATTCCCTTTATGATGCTCACCTGATTTCTTTTGCCGTCATTTCCCAGGGTTGCCACGTAATTGGCCATCTGCAAAGGCGTATAAGCATTATCGCCCTGTCCGATAGAAATATTAAATTCATCACCGGTAGTCCAGGCTGCCTGATTGAAGTACGAATATTTGCAGACATCGGTAATAGTCTCCACCTTAGATTCCAAAACTGTAGTCTGTTCCTTTATCCTGTTTATTATAGTTCCTCTGGAAGGATTTTCTTCGGTCCATCCGGTGATGGTGCTGATTTCTTCTCTGAGTTTCGCATCATCGCTGATGGTGGATTCCGGCCAATACTTTTCGCTGTTGTAGTAAAGATGACTCCACAGGGACTGCTTCATACCCTTCATTTTTCGTTCTGCGGAGGCCAGAGGCGTTACTGTTTCATAAAGCTCTATTCCCGTCTTTTCTCCCAGACCGAATTCTGAAGCCACCTTCATTATCTTTTCTACTGACATTTCTTCTTTATATCCCAGAGAGGACATATTGTTCCAGTCCGTACCTGTAGCTATACAGTAGAAGTAGAAGTTGCAGGAATTCTGTATTCCGGTAACCAGAGTTTCATAACCGTGACTTCCCCTGTAGTTGTTCCACAAGCTGCATCCGAAGGTTCTTCCTCCCAGTTTGATATAGCCTTTATCATAAATTCTTCTGTTGGGATTCAGTCCTGCCTGCAGAGCAGCAACCGCCGTAATTGGCTTGAATGTAGAACCAGGCTGCACAGAAGTTCTCGTCGCATTGTTATACAGAGGTGTAGGTGCCAGTGAGTCACGCGGATTGGTGCTCTGTACTGAAGCCCATGCAGAATTGGAAATTCCCTCTGCAAATATGTTTGGGTCATAATCAGGATAACTGGCCATTGCCAGAACATCTCCTGTTTCCACATCTATTGCAACCGCAGCGCCTGAACCGCAGTTTTCGTATTTTCTCAGCTTCATATTGCCGTACTTGCTCTCGAAAACACCACCTGATGCAGTTGCTTTAATGGCTTTTTCGAGTGCTTCCTCTGCCACCTTCTGCAGGTCTGAATCAATGGTCAGATATACGTTTTTACCTGCTACCGGCTCCGTTTCACCAAGAGTCTCGATATAGTCGCCGTTACTGTTTACCAAAACAGTCTTTATGCCGTCTGTGCCATGAAGCACAGACTCCAGAGATGCCTCGAGTCCGTCCTTTCCGATAAGGTCATCAGCATTATAACCTTTTTCATTTACATATTCATCATACTGGCTGTCGGAAATACTTCCCATATATCCAAGTGCATGGGAAAGAAGGGTTCCTTCAGGGTAAACTCTTACGGTCTCCGAAGCAATCTCGACGCCTCTTAGCGTATCTCCCATTTCTTCAACATATGCAACCGTTTCATCGCTGACATCGCCGGCTATGGTGCTTGAACGGTACTTGTTATACCCTATATTCTTTATTTCTTCCCTTACGGTGAAAATCTTTCTGACCTCTCCGTCCGAGAGCACATCTTCACCCTCGTAAAGAGGCTCGTCAAGACTATACTTCTTTCTAAGCTGATTAAACGCCTCCTCTGCGGTCAGATCTGTATCAAGACCGTACTTCTCCAGAAAAGCCTTTTTTCTGGAATCATAGGTAAAGGTCATGCTTCTGATATTAACAGGAGGCCACACACCGTGCGTCTCCTGCATGACTTCCAGGGCATCATACCTGTCAAGGTCGGGATCGATTTCGTAATCCTGCCTTAACTTATTAAAAGCATCCTCACAGGTTGCATCAGCCGAAAGGCCGATGCTCGTCAGCCACTTTGTCCTGTTTTCGTCATAAGTATATTTAAACTCCCCATTTTCACTAAATACAATAGGGAAGTTGTCCACATATTCGTCACCGTTTTTTTCCAGAAGCTTCACCAGTGAGTATGCTGACCGGTTTATGTCATTGGTCCCCATTCCGCTTACGTTGAAAGTAACTGTGAAAACCTGTTTGTTGGTTGCAAGTACTTTTCCGTATCTGTCAAGTATCTCTCCCCTGGGTGCAGATATGACCATTTCTTTTGTGTTCTGGTTTACGGCAGCTTCAGCCCATTTGTCTTCTTGAATTACGGTCAGCACAAAAAGCCTTATGCATAATGCCAGCATAAGGATGATGATGATCAATACGAGCTGATAGTACCTGGACTGAAGAATTTTTTTACTCATCTGTAATACCTGTCTTTTCGATGTTTTGTTATTTTCCTTATCAGAACAAGATATATCCCGGTTATTACAATCAGTGAATACAGTCCTGTCCACGGAAGTCTTTTAAGTACGTAAACAAAGCTTTCCGGATTTCCTCCCAGTCGGAACAGCCCCCAGCTTATAAAATAGAAAATTACCAGTGATACCACAGAAACAACCCACAGATTTACTATATTTTCTATATTTGCATATTCGCGCACGACTAAAATCACTGCCGCACAAACCAGCAGAGCCAGCGGAGTAGGACCCAGCACACTGCTGAAGCAGATGTCGTATATAAGACCGAACGCCGCGCCGAATACAATTCCGTACAGGCCGTTCTCATAAAGAAACGAAAACACTATCACAAGACACAGCAGCAGATTAGGCGTGTATCCTGCTATACTTATTACATTCAGCAGCGATGTCTGCAAGAGAAATGCCACCGTAAAGGCTACTGCCGCTTTCCAGTATTTCATATTATCACCGCAACCTTTTCGAGGCCTTTAAAATTCACAGCCGGTTCCACTGTTATTTCCTTCATAAGAGTATTGCTGTTATAGGTAACGTTCTTCACATTCCCAATATACAGTCCTTCAGGGTAAATGCCCAGACCGGATGTAATTATAATGTCTCCCTCCGATACCGTTGATTCGGCATCCATCATATAACCGCTTATGCCTCCACCTTCACTGCCGGACACTATTCCCAGCTGTTTTCTGTCCCGAACCAGCTTAAAACTTACGTCACAGTTTTCATCTATGAGTGACACCACTTTAGACCAGCCCTTGCCGGTTTCCTGTATTCTTCCCACAAGGCCCATTCCGTTTACTACGGCGTCTCCCTTCTCAATTCCAGATTCCGTCCCTCTGTCAATTGTAAACACATTAGTCCAGTTTGAACCGTCCAAAGAAGTAATGTCTGCCGCTGCCAGCTTGAATTCCTTATCGGTGTATTCAAAATCAAGTGCTTTGCTGAGATTCTCCAGTTGCTCCAGGTCCTGTCTGTCAAGGCTTACTTCGGCAAGTTCTTTCTTCAGCTGCTGATTTTCTTCCTCAAGGCGGTCGATTTCCTCCTGCAGCGATTTATAGGAAAAAATACCGGTCACATTGTCTCTTATGGCCTTTGCTGCCGATGACAGTCCTCCGGAGACGGCAGAAACACCTTTATTTATAACACCCGTAAAACCATTGCCTTCACCACCGCTTATAACGGAAACCCCGAATATAACCGACAATACCACAAGTGCCATGAGCAAAACAGATATTAACTTGTGCTCTCTGATCCAGCGCATAAATCAAACTCCTATCTCTTTCTGCCGTTCTGAGCATATAATTTAAGCTTTTCTATGTCTTCCAAGCTCTTTCCTGCTCCCAGGGCGACTGCCTCAAAGGCATTTTCGGCAATGGTAACATTCATTCCTGTTCTCTTGTTGATAAGCTTGTCAAGATTGCAGATCATTCCGCCGCCGCCGGAAAGAACCATTCCCTTGTCAGCGATATCAGCCGCAATTTCAGGCGGAGCTTTTTCTATAGTTCCCTTAATCCCGTCAATTATTATATCCATTGATTCCTGAAGGGCGATCATCATATCCTTATTTGTTACTTCCAAAGTCTTAGGGAGTCCGGAAATGATGTCCCTGCCTCTTGCGTTCATAGTCTTTATGATTTCATTGCCCTGTTCGTCTTCATCCATACAGGCACATCCGATGTTGATCTTAAGAATCTCGGCAGTACGCTCTCCGATAAGCAAAGCATGTCTCTTTCGCATGTACTGTATAATTGCATCGTTTATTTTATCACCGGCATGTCTTATGGAAGTGCTGCAGACAATGCCTCCAAGGGCTATAATAGCTATGTCCGTGGTACCTCCTCCTATATCGGCTATCATGCAGCCGGTGGTACCGTCAACATCCATTCCTGCTCCGATGGCAGCAGCCATAGGTTCCTCCAAAATAAATACCTCGGTCGCACCCAGTTGTCTGACAACCTCGCTTACAGCTCTTTTCTCCACCTCGGTAACGCCGCTTGGGACACCCACAACCACTCTGAAATTTCTGATTTTTCTGGCTTTGAGTGCTTTTTCGAGAAAGCTCCGAAGCATGTCCGCCGTCCTGTCAAAGTCGGAAATTACCCCGTCCCGAAGAGGCCTTATCACGGAAATGTTCTGAGGCGCCTTTCCAAGCATTTCCTTGGCTTCTGAGCCCACAGCCAGAGTCTTTTCACCATGGCTTTCAACTGCAATAATGGACGGCTCCTCCAGAATAATTCCTCCATCCTTTACATAAATCAGTGTATTGGCTGTACCAAGATCAATTCCCATATCCTTAGCTTTAAAAAAACTGCACATTTTAATACCTCCGCATTTTGAATTACGTATCATTTTTTATTGTTCTTCTGCTCCGCTTTGTCAGCCTCCCTGACCTTCCGGTCAGCCCATGAGTCCCAGGCTCTGCATGCTGCAGTACTGCCCGTCGCCTATGATGATATGGTCTATAACCACAATTCCCAGGAGTTTTCCGCATGCCGAAAGTCTTTCGGTGGTTTTTATATCTTCTCCGCTGGGCTCCGGATTGCCGCTTGGATGATTATGTACAAAAACAATCCCGGCAGCACTCTTTTTTACTGCTTGGTTAAAAACCTCTCTGGGGTGAACCAGCGTGCTGGTAAGCTCGCCTACAGAAATTGTCTCCACCGAAATTATCTCACCTCTGGGATTAAGCAGCAAGGCCTTGAACAGCTCTCTTTTCTCGTACCTCATATCCTCAATGAACATCCGGGCAATATTCTCCGAGCTCTCAACTCCCATTCGCTTAGTTCTGGGGGCAGTGGCAATACGCTTTCCCAACTCTACTGCGGCCATAATTCTGGCAGCCTTTGACTGTCCTATGCCATTTATGGACATAAGCTCCTGAACGGAACTTTCTGCCAGATAGCTTATACCCTCTATATCCTTTGAGATAACATCCTCGGCAAGTCCTATTGCCGATTTTTCCCGTGTCCCCGAGCCCAGCAGAATGGCCAGAAGCTCTGAATTTGATAAAGCAGATACACCCTTGCTGACGGTTTTTTCTACAGGTCTCTCATTACGTGGCAAAGCTTTGATTTTCATAAAAATTTCCCTCGCTTTCTCTTTTTCCATTTAGTGTTTCTATCGGAAAACCGGCGAAAGCAAATCGAAATTCAAATCCCTTCCCATCTTATCAGACTAAAAATCTATCAAGAGATTATAACATTTTTTTATCTTAAGCACAAGATGAAAGCATGTATTATTTTGTGAAGTTTCGGTCATAATACTGAGGAAACGCGGAGAAAAAATATCTTTGCGCAAAAGTTTTTCAGCAGCAGGAGGATAAAAAAATGAGCGGTGGATCAAATCAGACAATCAGATGTACGGTAAACCAGTGCAGATACCATGAAAATTCAAAAAATCTCTGTTCTCTGGATGCCATTACAGTAGGAACCCATGAGGCAAATCCTACTCAGGAGCAGTGCACAGACTGCTTATCTTTTGAGGTAAAATAGGTACTGGCACTTTTATCGGCAGCCAAGCACTGAAGCCCCTTCTTTTGCATATAGTAAAGAACAAAAGAGGGGGTTTTTACTTTTCATGAGCAGTTCCTTTCCCAATCCGCTTACAGAAGAAGAAGAAAGATACTATGTAAAACGTCTTGAAGAAAACGACCCGGATGCACGACTCATACTTATAGAACGCAACCTCAGGCTGGTTGCCCATATATCGAAAAAATATGTCGGTCCCATGGTAACTCAGGACGACCTTATCTCTATCGGAACCATCGGCCTTATAAAAGCCGTCAATACATATACAAGCAAAAAATCCGCCAGACTGGCCACCTATGCTGCTAAATGCATTGAAAACGAAATACTGATGAGCATACGAGCCTCCAAACGGATAAAACAGGAAGTTTCCCTCAGCCTTCCTATCGGCACCGACAAAGACGGCAATGAAATAAGTTTTATAGATATACTCGGTACTGATGCCGACGAAATTGTAGATTCGATCAGTTTAAAAATCCAGGTAGGCAAACTTCACGATGCCATAAACACGGCTCTGACCCCACGTGAAAAAACCGTGATCATCTGCCGCTACGGTCTTGAGGGCGGTGATCCGCTTCCTCAGCGGGAAATAGCAGAGTTTTTGGGCATAAGCCGTTCATATGTATCGCGTATAGAGAAGAGGGCCTTAGAAAAGCTCAAAGATTTTCTTGAAGAAAAGTGATTCCGCCCCTTAATGGGGCGGAGCTGTTTTATTCATTATTTCATTTTTACACCGTCAGCATATATGGCCGCAATTTTTTCAATGCCTTTAAGCTGTTGGGCGTCACACTTGCACAGAATATCCATGACTTTCTCACGTGCCCTGGAAAGATCTGCATCATCTTCTTCATTCTGACGCTCCCCTGCCAGAATATAATCTGCAGAAACGTTTAATATCTGACATAGCATGTATAACTTTTTGATAGACATCCCCTTATTGCCGTATTCGATGTCAGCAATAAACTGAGGGGAAACTTCAAGTTTTTCCGACAATGTTTCACGGTTCATATTGAGACTCTCTCTTCTTTCTCTTATCCTGCTGCCCATTTCATGATAATCAAGCCGTCTCAAATTTTCACTCATTTTGTATTACTCTCCCTTGCATTATAGTCTTCTACTATAAGTTATCCTTTTTCAACAACGAGTGAAATAAACCTGCTGTTTCAGTTTTACGCTATAAGACAAAATCTTTGCGTTTTGGTCTTGGAAGCATGAAAAGAAAAAACATCAAAAAACGGCCTCAATGCGAGGCCGCACAATTGTAGATTTTGAAATCATACATTCACATGTACATACAGTTTAAGATTTTCTATATGGTCGATTATTGTTCGGTTTCCAATAAACCGTAATCGCTATCGTTTCTCTTATACACTACATTTACGCTGTCCGTTTCTGTGTTAAGGAAAACGAAGAAAGTATGCTGAAGCATTTCCATCTGAAGAACGGCATCATCCACAGTCATAGGCATAAGCTGGAATTTCTTGGTCTTTACCACCCTCGTTTCTTCCTGAGCAGGCGCTTCCGGAATCATCTCAAACTTTATGGATTCCTTGCCTTTATGCTTTTTCATCAGTTTTCCCTTATACTTGGACATCTGAGTGAGCAGCTTATCTGCAACAGTGTCAATGCAGTCAAACACATCCTGAGCAACTTCCTCTGCTCTGAAAATAGTACCCTTTGTGGCGATAGTCGCTTCTACCTTAACCTTGGCCTTTTCAGGATGAATTAAAACTTTAGCCTGAATGTCATCCGCAAAATACTTTCCCAGTTTTTCGAACTTCTTATCGATTGAGTCCTGAATTTTGTCACTGATAGCAATATTTTTGCCTGTTACAATAATCTTCATATGATGACCTCCTCTCGTCTGCCCTCTCTTTAATCTTCCTGTGATTAATCAGGATGCAGACTTTCTTGGTTTATTGAAATCATTATACCATATGTTGTGTGAAATTCCTATGGTTTTTTAATAAAAACCACATAAAAGTGTATGCTGCCGTATATTGGCAAATCCATGCTGTCCGGCTGAATTAATGCTGTCCGGCTGACCTGGTCTTTGCCCCCACACCTGCCTTTACCCGATTTTCGGAGGACTTACTTCTAAGGTACGCCATGATCGCTGCGGCTTCCTGCTCTGCAGCTTACGTGGATCCTTTTGCCCGTACCTGGCCTGGATTTTCAACCACAGACCCGGACAGCAATTATATTTTAAATGGTTTAAGTACGGTTGACAAGTTGTTTTTTCGGTCAGAATGTTTTCAGGTTTATTTTATAAAAAAAATGCTCTCAGTTAGAGAAAAAGCCGTAAGCAAAATCGTTTCCTGTGGCAAAAGCGATGAAATCCACTCTCCCGGCGCCGGCATTCTTAAGTACCTCCCCGCAGTGATGCGCAGTGGCCCCTGTGGTGTATACATCATCCAGAAGCAATATGCGGCGTCCCTTTATGCGCTCTGCGTCGGCGGAATTCATGGAAAAGGCTCCTTCCATATTAAAATATCTGTCTTCTGAGGACAGACTGCGCTGTGCCGCCGTTCTCCGATCCCTGACGATGGCACGAGGCAGCACCGGCACTCCAACCCGCCCGGAAAGATGACGAGCTATCTTTTCTGCTTGGTTAAAGCCGCGAGCCTTTTCTCTGTCCCTATGCACCGGCACCGGAACTATATAATCGAAACCGCTGTCGTGGTGGCAAGATTCTCCGTTGTAGGATTGCTGATTGCCGGAGCAGCAGCTGTAGGCAGACCGATGGTATGAATAGTTCGGGTCGTCGGACGGCAGCGGCGCTCCCTGACCCGCGATCTCTGCATAGCCCTCGGCGGCCAGCCTGTCGGCCATTATTTGACCGATGGCGCGGGCCACATAGGTTCTGCCGTCGTATTTCAGGTCAAAAATAAGCCTGCGTTCGTAAAGGCCGTATTTGACACAGGCCAGGGCAGAATCAAGGTGAGGTGGGCGGCCCAGATGACGGCTTTCGGATTTAAGATCAATATGTATATTGCCCCATTTGATATGGCGAATACAATGGTCGCAGATGCTGTAGCTTCTGGTATCATCTACGGCTTTGCCACAGCACAGGCAATAGGTTGACAACGGGAAAGTCCACTGCAGTATAAGCTCTGCCCCTTTCCGCATCAATCCCTGCTTTCCCGGAAAATATTCCACAAAACCTCACCCTCTTTCTTTCGGCGTTTTAAATTGTATTATAATTACATTATATACATTTTATGTAATTATGCAACATTTTTTTATGATGCCGTTGCTGTATCATGTGCCTTGAGTGCACGCCTTGGTGCCGACATTTATTTCAGCTGTTTGACGTTTGACATACCCTCTTACCGTGGAGTATAATTAATGAGATTTTGAAACTGAACGAGGTATTTATAATGACTCAAATAAAAAAGCGTCCTACAATGCTGATGATTCTTGACGGATTCGGACTTAATCCGTCAGACCGGGGCAATGCTGTAAAAGCTGCACGAACTCCGGCTCTTGACCGCATATTTAAAGAATATCCCGGAGTAAAACTCAATGCCTCCGGTCTGGCTGTAGGTCTGCCGGAAGGGCAGATGGGCAATTCTGAGGTGGGGCACCTGAATATAGGTGCCGGCCGCATCGTATATCAGGAACTTACCAGAATTACAAAAGCAATAGAAGACGGAATTTTTTTCGGCAATTCGGCTCTTAATGCCGCCATGGATCATGTGCTCACAAATAAATCATCCCTCCACATATTTGGCCTATTATCTGACGGTGGAGTTCACAGTCACATTGATCATATAAAGGCACTTCTTTTGATGGCCAAAAAGCGCGGAGTTGAAGAAGTGTATCTTCACTGTTTTATGGACGGGAGAGATGTGCCGCCTACCTCCGGCATAAATTATATGAATGAAATAGAAGAGTTTATGAAAAGAGAAGGTGTGGGCAAAGTCGGCACAGTTTCGGGAAGATACTATGCCATGGATCGTGACAAGCGCTGGGAAAGGGTTCAAAAAGCCTACGATGCTCTTACTTTAGGAGAGGGGCGTTTGACATTGGATTCTGACGGTCAGACAGATTCTGACATTCTGACAGCCCCGGGGTGCAAAGCTGTGAAGTCCGCCTACGCTGCCGGCGAAACCGATGAATTCATAGTTCCCACCATATGCTGCCGCACCGCTGCGGTCAAGGACCGGGACGCCATCATTTGTGCCAACTTCCGTCCCGACCGGGCAAGGGAGATTACAAGAGCCTTTGTCGATGAAACCTTTGACGGCTATGCTTTCCTCCGCAGAGTAAGGCCCAAAGAAATCAAATACATATGTATGACCCAGTATGATGCCGAAATGCCGGACGTCCAGGTTGCCTTTCCGCCGCAGACCATAAAGAATACTCTGGGAGAGTACCTTTCCTCTCTCGGTCTGCACCAGTTGCGAATTGCAGAGACAGAAAAATATGCACATGTAACTTTTTTCTTCAATGGAGGAATAGAGGAGCCCAATACTCTGGAAGATCGGCTCCTGATACCTTCTCCGAAAGTTTCCACCTACGACCTTAAACCGGAAATGAGCGCGCCGGAGGTTACCGTGCAGGTATTGAAAGAAATCGGTTCGTCAAAATACGATGTAATAATTCTTAACTTTGCAAACGCTGATATGGTTGGACACACAGGTGTCTTTGAAGCAGCAGTCAAAGCCATTGAAACACTCGACGGCTGCGTGGCGCAGATTGTCGAAAAAGTTCTTGCTGCCGGAGGCCAGATTTTGCTCACGGCTGATCACGGTAACGCCGACAACATGATTGACCCGGAAGGAAATCCGATTACTGCTCATTCTACCAATCCTGTTCCTCTTATTCACATTTCAAAGGAACCGCACACCTTTACGGAATATGCCAATGCCGGATCAGGAAAGCTGGCAGACATTGCGCCCACATTGCTTCATTTGATGGGGCTTCCTGTGCCTCCTGAGATGACCGGAGAGTGTCTCATTAAGAAATAAGCGTCTGATTTTCCCATAATTTCGAACAGAAAATCGGATTTACTGGGGAAATTTTATGAAAAAAGCGGTTTTTTTATCGGAATAAGCCCCATTTTTTACATTTAATTCCAAAAAACACCCAGTAAATCGTCTTTTGGGTGTTTTTTTGTGGGAAATGAGCTCCGAAATCCGGTGCTCTCTATCAACAATTGTCTGAAGAAGGCTTCCACTTCTTTATTATGGCCTCCGCAGCCTTTATTCCATCTACTGCAGCCGACATGATCCCTCCGGCATAACCGGCGCCCTCGCCGCATGGGTAAAAACCTTCAAGAACGCAACCTCCAAGGCTTCCCGTCATAGATTCATCCCTCGCGAATCTTACAGGTGATGAACTTCTTGACTCAACAGCAGTCATGACGGCATCATCTCTGTCAAAGCCCTTCAGTTTTTTACCAAAGTATGGCATGGCTTCTCGTATTGCCTGAGCAGCAAACTCCGGCAGAGAATTTTCCACTGCGGCAGCCTCGGCACTTCGAAACTGTCCCCATGTACATCGAGGCGCTCTGTAGCTTCTTCCGCCGTTTTCGTATGCAAGCCTTTCGTACTTTTCCTGAAACTCAACTCCCGCCAGTACATGATCCGAGCCGAAATCACTTACTCTAACATCGCAAAGCAGAGCGCTGTTGGCTGTTCCGCTTCCACGGTCATGATAGCTCATACCGTTGGTCACCACACCTGCCTCCTGAGATGAAGCAACCACCACCTCTCCTCCTGGGCACATACAAAATGTATAAACTCCGCGGCCATTTTTACAGCGGTAGCTGAGCTTGTAATCTGCCGGCGGAAGTCCAAGTTCTTCAGCAGACGCTCCATACTGAGCTATGTCCACCATTTCCTGGGGATGTTCTATTCTTACCCCTATGGAAAAAGGCTTCTGTGCCATATCAATGCCTTTTTCGTGCAGCCATCTGAAAGTATCTCTGGCGCTGTGTCCGATAGCAAAAACCACTGCCTCGCATGGTATATGCTCATCTTCCGACCGGTCGCCGCTCTTAATGATGACTCCTGTTATGCGGCTTATGGGGCATTTGCGGACTTCACTGCCACATTCACGGCTCTGACTGCCACCTTCACGGCCCTGACTGCCATGTTCGGTGACATCCTCTTCTATCACAATATCCTCCACCCGGCATCCGAACCTTATTTCGCCTCCAAGGGACTTGATTTCCTCTCTTATAGACTTTACCACCGTCCTTAGAATATCAGTTCCGATGTGCGGCTTCTGTTTGTACAGAATGTCTTCCGGACCCCCTGCACTAACCAGCTCATTCAGCACTTTTCTGATGCGTGGGTCTTTAATTCCCGTCGTCAGCTTACCGTCACTGAATGTTCCGGCACCGCCCTCACCGAACTGAACATTGGATTCGGTATCCAGCAAGCCTGTCTTCCAGAATCTTTCCACGGAAGCAGTACGCGCGTCCACATCCTGCCCTCTTTCCAGAATCAAAGGCCTGTAGCCCGCACGAGCCAGGATAAGGCCTGCAAACATGCCGGCAGGTCCAAAGCCTACAATTACAGGTCTCTGTGTCATACGGGGAGCATCGGTCATAGTCACCGCCTGCTTATAATTCATATCCGGAGCAATTTCGAGGCCCTGTCTGTTCTTGAGTTTAAGAGTGGCCTTTTTTTTCGGATTTGCTGCAGAAGCCACCGTAAAATCCACCGAGTACACAAGTTTTATATCTGTCTTGTCACGGGCATCGATAGACTCTTTTACTATTTTCCACTGGCTTATCACAAGCCCCCTGCCAGAAGGCCCCAGCTTCTTTAGTATTTTTTCCGGCAGGCAATCTGCAGACTCTCCCGGTTTCAGTATTATCTGATGGATTCTGTACATTTTTCTGCCATTGCCTTTCCTGCGCGGATGCCTGTGAGCCACGCATGATGGAGATTATATCCTCCGCAGGGACCGTCATAATCCAGCACTTCTCCGCTAAAAAACAGCCCCGGGTTAAGTTTCGACTCCATGGTCATACCGTCCACCTCCGACAACAGAACACCGCCGGACGTGACCTGTGCCTCATTCCAGCCTTTCAGCCCTTTTACTTTAAAGCGCATATCGGAGAGACTGCGTTTCAGGCAGGAAAGCTTTTGAATCCCTTCCTCCTTGTCGAGAAAGATGGCCGCTTTTTTTTCGGCATCTATGCCGGCCGTCCTCAGTGCATACTTAGCCAGCGGTTTTTTAACCAAAGTCTTTAATGCTTCTTCTGCAGTAAGTCCCCTGATGGCAAATCTGCCCTCAAGCATTGCTGAAATCTCTTCTTCTCGGAAATCAGCCACCGTGTTAATTCTTATCTCACAGCAACTATCCTTTCTGATATACCTCGACATATTCATAACACATATACCGGAAATACTGTCGTCTCTGAACTGAACCTCGCCTTTTTCGCTAAAGATCATTTGTCCGTTTTTGTAGAGGGAAACCTTCGCCTTTGTCCTCAATCCTTTAAGGGACGTCAAGTCCTCAACCACCTCCACTGCTGTAAGAGCCGGAATAAGCTGCCTCACACTGTGTCCTAATTTTTTTGCAAATCTATAGCCGTCACCGGTAGTTCCCAGAGCTGCATAGGATTTGCCTCCTGATGCAAGAAGCACATTTCGTGCAAAAAAGCTTTTTTCACCAACGAAAAGAAGGAAGCCGCCTGATGGCTCTGCTTCCATTCCAGTAATCTCGCTATTTAAATTGATTTCAACGCCTTCGCTAAGAGCGCAGGCAGTGAGGATAGATGTAACCTCCCCTGCCTCCTCACTGTAGGGATAAAGTCTTCCCTCCTCCTCACTGCGCAGAGCGATTCCAACGCTGCCAAAAAAGTCTATGACCTGCTCCAGATCTTCGCATCCGGTATTGGAAATATTGCATCTTCCGTTTCCTGTAGCACTGAGTTTTTTTCCTGTTCTGTCTTTTTTCTCAAAAACAGCCACGGATACACCCTTTGCTCTCCTGGCGGCAGTAATGGCCGCCGCAAGCCCGGAGGCTCCTCCGCCTATTACAGCAATATCATAGCTTTTTTTCATTTTTCTATTCCTCGTCTGCCGGAGCCTGTCCTTCGTCATCAGTCTGGGTACCCGGTTTCGGCGCCAGAGTAGGATCAAGGATTTCCGCCGGAGTCTCTTCTACAGACTTAAGCTCTTCCTTGGCAGCCTTTGCAGCTTTAATAGCCTCCTTAGCGGTGGCATGAGCCTCTTCGGCTTTAGCCGCAGCCGCTTCCAGCATCTCTTCTTTTGTCTTGATAAATGTCGGTTTTATAATTCTGATAGTAGATCCCACATGAATGATATTGATACCCTGCACGATTATGCAAAGACCTATCATGGTAATTGATGCAAGATTAAATATCTCTCCGTCAAAGAAAACATATAATCCGAAGACTATATTAATAATTCCTATAATTAAATGGTCATAGAAATCATTTCCTTTCTCTTCTATATGCTCCCAGGCATTTACAAAATTACGGATACCTGTTATAAGCACCCACAATCCCAGAATCATAGGCACTACTGCATCTGCAGCAATTCTGTTAAGCAGGATCAGCCCTCCGAGTACAAGAGTAGTTGCTCCGTCATTTAAAATCCATGATCTTTCTACGTTATCCCCTCTATAACTGTTGTACGAAAGACATTCTACAACACCTGCAATCACAAACATTAGTCCTACAATGAAAGCAACTGATAAAAAAGTAACCCCTTCGTTGGCAACCAGGAAAATGCCTGCTCCTATGAACAGGATTCCTGTAAGCATAGTCAATATTCTCACTGGTAATTCCTCCTTATCATCCTTATTATTATACTTGTAAAACCTTTTCAAGTCAAGAAATGCCGCCTTTCTTCACAAAAAACCCATACTGCCCACACACCTTAAAGATGTTCCAAAAGTTTAAACCGGCTTTTTTTGCTCTCAATTAAGCCGTCCTTTCGCATTCTGGCAATTTCCGCGCTCATGGCGCTTCTGTCAACTCCGAGATAGTCGGCAAGCTCCTGCCTGCTGTATGGAATCACGAATTCACCGGAGTTTTTTTTCTTTGCCTCATAAAGAAGATATGCCATCAGCTTTTCTCTCGTCGTTCTCTTGGATATTATCTCCATCTTCTGATTGAGAAGCATGTTTTTTTCGGCTACGGCCTGCAGGAGATTAGCTATGAGTCTGTTATGGAAAATACAGCCGTTGCAGCAGGAATAAATTGCTTTGCGGCAATCCATCAGCATTATTTCACTGTCCTGCGAAGCCGTTACGCTTACGGGCATTTTGACAGCTCCCGCAGCAGCTGCTGTTTCTGCAAAGAGCTCAGCAGGTCCCATCTCCGCGACGATGGTTCTGTTCCCGTAATAATCCTCTCTGATCACTCTGACGCTGCCGCTAAGAACCACACCCATATATTTTACAGGATCGCCTTCCGCTATTATTGTTTGATTCTTTGCCACTTTTACTACCGTTATCTTCAGACACCCGGACATCTCAAGTATCTCCTCACGGCTTATTCCCGAAAACAGACTGCATTTTTCAATTACTTGTATATATTTTTTCATATTTTCCTCCGTTTTGTTGGATTTACAACATACTTTACGCAATAATTGTATTATACTGCAGGAAAAGATTCAATGGAGGATAAAAAAATGTTAAGAAAAATAATTAAAATAGACGAATCAAAATGCAACGGCTGCGGCGCATGTGCCGCAGCATGTCACGAAGGTGCCATCGCCATGATTGACGGCGTGGCAAAACTGACAAGAGAAGATTACTGCGACGGTCTGGGAGACTGTCTTCCTGCCTGTCCTACAGGAGCCATTACTTTTGAAATGCGTGAAGCCCCTGCCTATGATGAGGCTGCAGTAAAGAAAGCCCAGCTGGAAAAAAAGCTGACGCGTGAACTTGGCGGCGGTATGCCATGTGGTTGTCCGGGTTCTCAGGCAAGAGCCATAAGACATCCGGGAAACGAGTCCGATATTTCCTGCTGCACCACGGAAGCGGCAGCCTCTCAGAGTGTACCGAGCCGCCTTTCACAGTGGCCGGTGCAGATCAAGCTTTCTCCCGTAAAGGCTCCTTATTTCAACGGCGCCCACCTGCTTATTGCCGCAGACTGTACAGCTTATGCCTACGGAAACTTCCACAACGACTTTATCAAAAATAAAGTGGTGCTTATCGGCTGTCCCAAGCTGGATGAGGGCGACTACTCCGAAAAGCTCACAGCCATTATGGAAAATAACGACATTGAGAGTGTTACGGTAGTGAGAATGGAGGTTCCATGCTGCGGCGGCATCGAATTTGCGGCAAAAAAAGCCCTTCAGCAGAGCGGAAAGCTTATACCGCATCAGGTGGTAACCGTCTCTACGGACGGAAGAATCGTGTAATTTGAAAATAACTGCTGACTGTGGTATAATCTCTCTTATAATTTAAATGAAGGAGTGACCCGAGTCTATGCTGGCATACTACTGTTATCGCCGTATTTTTTATGCGGCGCCCGAAAAGAAAGGCAGCCCTGTTAAACTGCCTGTCGGAGAACAATATGAAAGCAGAAGCGATGAGATGCTTGCACTCATGGACGAACTGAGCGCCATACCCTTTGAGCAGGTATACATTACATCCCATGACGGTTTAAAGCTGACAGGAAGATACTATCATGTAAAAGACGGAGCACCTGTGCACATTGAGTTTCACGGATACAGGGGCTATGCTTGCCGTGATTTCTGCGGGGGCAACAAGCTTGCCAGAGAAAAGGGCGCAAATACTCTGCTTGTAGACCAGCGTGCACACGGAAACAGCGAAGGAAACACTATCTCAATGGGTATCAATGAAAGATTTGACTGCCTGAGCTGGGTCAGATATA
Organism: uncultured Clostridia bacterium; assembly: GCA_945644815.1. Classification (GTDB taxonomy): domain Bacteria; phylum Bacillota; class Clostridia; order Peptostreptococcales; family Anaerovoracaceae; genus SUG1106. Next base: position 13,058 of record CALZFA010000003.1, on the reverse strand, counting down.
TCTGCCGTCGTTTCGGAAATGATACTCCCATTATAATTTCGGGCGTCTCTATGGGAGCCACCACCGTGCTGATGTCAGCAGAGCTTGACTTGCCCGAAAATGTTATAGGGATTATTGCCGACTGTCCTTATTCGTCTCCGAAAGATATAATCTTGAAAGTGGGCCATGACATGAAGCTTCCCATAAAGCTTTTATATCCTTTCATAAAGCTCGGAGCAAAACTTTACGGCCATTTTGACCTTGAAGCTGCCGATGCTGCAGAAGCAGTCTGCCACGCCAAAATTCCCGTTCTCATAATTCACGGAGAAGATGACAAGTTCGTACCGTGCTCCATGAGTAAGAAAATATATGAGGCATTTAAGGCATCTAACCCTGATGGTGATATCATATTTGAAACCTTCCCTGGTGCAGACCACGGCATCAGCTTTTTGACCGATGAATACCGCTACGGCAAAATTATTGACCATGCTCTTGCACTCATGGAAGAAAGGAGCAAAAGACATGATTAAAGCGCTCATCACAGAAAAAATCAACGAAGTCGCGCCCTACATGGATTCACATGTTATCGACTATCTGAAACAGGGTAAGACTGAAACCTTCGAAGAGTTTGAAGGCTATTATCTCTTTGCTTTCGACTGGTACGATGTACTTACCGACAATAACGACCTTTCAAAGCTGACGGCCTACTGCGACTCCGAAAACGTCTTCTTCTTTTGCGAGGATGAAAGAGCGCTGAATATGGTAAACAGAGCTCTGCCTTCCGAGCAGACAGGAAATGAAGTTCTCCACAGATTTTTCTTTACCCTTCTAAGAGAAGACATCGACGACCTTGACAGACTTGAAGCAGAAATCACGGATGCGGAGGATTTGGCCATATCCGGAAATGATACCAGAAGTTATCTGGACAATATCGTGCGCTTCAGAAAGGAGCTTATCAGAAGAAAGCGTTACTACGAACAGCTGAGCGATATCTTTGAAAATCTGAAAATCGATGATGAAAAGGTGCTTTCCCACGATGCAAAAAGACATTTCGCTATTCTCCAGAATCGTGCAGAAAAGCTGTGCAGCAATGTTTTGACACTTCGGGATTATGTCACTCAGATGCGTGAGGCCTGTCAGGCGCAGGTGGACATAGAGCAGAACCAGCTGATGAAATTCTTCACTGTGATTACTGCTCTCTTTCTCCCCCTCACTCTCCTGGTAGGATGGTACGGTATGAATTTCACCAACATGCCTGAACTGACATGGAAGTACGGCTACGCTTGTGTCATCGGTTTCAGCATACTTATATGCACGGTCATGGTACTGTGGTTCAAGAAGAAAAAGTGGTTTTAAAACAGATAAAAAAACAGCGGAGTAATGGTTGTCCCATCCGCTGTTTTTTGCTCTATTCTTATTTTGCAACGGATAATTGAGATTTTGACAAGATATCTCTGTCGCACTTTTCTAAAGTGTCCTGCTCCGGAGTCAGGATGTAAAAGAATATACTTGTGTCTGTTTCTTCAAAATATCTTCCGTAAATCCTGCCTCTCATAGTTATGGGAAGAAATTCTTCATGGGCGGCCACATCATATCCCGGCGCACCGTACTGAAGATATGATTGTCTGAAATCTCTCCTGATATGAGCAGCCCCGTTTACCAAAAGGGATGCATCCACTCTGCTCCAGCCTTTATAACCCAGATATTCCACATTATCAGTGACTTCCTCTGCCGTCCACTCAAATACCTGTTCCGATGGGCTGACCCCTAAATCCCCCAATACCAGTTTCATAAAATCATACCGTGGCACTGAAGCCGTCTCGTCGGCATCTATCATACCCTCATAATTAAATCCGAAAGGTGTTTCGTCTTCCTTCTTATTACCTGATGCTGTATTTTCAGTGCGAGTTACCAGATATGCTCCGTAAAAGCTGCTGTAATACGGTGAACTTCTGTCGTAAAGCCTGCTGCAGCCCTCGGAAAGGTCGAAGACACCGAAATTATACAGTATTGTAAGCTCCAGGCTGTCATCACCTGCGGCTCTGCCGAACCCCGGACCCGCATTAAAGGTCATAACGAAAGGATACCAGTCGGGCTCTTCTGTCTGCCTGCCTCCCGGTATATATAGTTCAATCCCTTTTTCGGCCATTATGCTTTGACGTTCATGAATGCCGCTGTATACGGACATCACCCCCAGACTGAGAGCGTAACGTGATAATGGTGAAATTATAAAAAATATCAGCGCAACGGCAATTACCCATGCTATTTTCTTTTTTAATGGTGTTTTTTTCTTCATTGACACTCCTGTGACTGCTTTGTATAATTATGAATAATAAACGGAGGGTTATCTTATGAATATTTGTATGTACGGTGCCAGCAGCACGGACCTTGAAAGGATATATTATGATGCAGCGGAGCATTTAGGCCGCCGCATGGCAGCCCGTGGTCACGGGCTGGTGTTCGGTGGCGGCGCTCAGGGACTTATGGGCGCCATCGCACGCGGCATCGCCGCGGGCGGCGGCCGGGCGGTAGGTATAGCTCCCGCTTTTTTTGATAAACCGGGAATACTCATGAAAGACTGCGATGAATTTATTTTTACAGATACCATGAGAGAGCGCAAACAGCTTATGGAAAACCGTTCCGACGCCTTTATCATGGCTCCCGGCGGAATCGGTACCTATGAGGAATTCTTTGAAATCCTTACCCTTAAACAACTGGGGCAACTGAACAAGCCTATTGCAGTTTTTAATGTCAGCAGCTATTACGATCTGCTTCTGAATCTCCTTGATGATATGGTGACAAAGGGTTTTATGAAGAGCTCATGCCTTGATATATTCGGGGCCTTCTCTGATGCAGATAAAATGCTTGATTATTTAGAAAGGGAGCTAAAAAGCCCCCCTGACCTGTCACATCTTAAGAATATCTAAGACTATACGCCCTGCAATCATAAGTCCCGCACAAGACGGTACAAAACTTATGCTTGCAGGCGTTATTTTTGCAGTATCTTTCCTGCTTTCTGCAGGTTTTATAGGTTCTTCTTCCGAGTAAAGCACCTTCACGCCTGTAATTCCCCTCTTTCTCAGCTCTTTTCGTATCACCTTTGCCAGAGGGCACACTCTGGTTTTCTCTATATCAGCAATTTTAAACATAAAAGGATTCAGCTTGTTTCCCGTTCCCATGGACGAAATCACGGGCACGCCGGCGGCTTTTGCATTGCATATAATGTCAAGCTTTGCAGTTACATTATCCACTGCGTCAACCACATAGTCATAGGCTCCGAAGTCAAATTCTTCTGACTTTTCCGGAAGATAGAAACACTGCCTTGCATCCACCCTGATATCAGGATTTATTGAAAGCATTCTCTCACGGCATACCTCAACCTTTGGCCTTCCCAAAGTCTGATAAGTAGCTATTATCTGACGGTTTATATTTGTAATATCCACCGAGTCCTTATCCACAATATCAATCCTGCCTATTCCTGCACGGCAAAGACCCTCGCAGACGTACCCGCCTACGCCTCCCACACCGAAAACAAGTACTTTAGCCTCTTTTAATCTGTCTAAATTGTCCTGCCCGATAAGCATCCTGGTTCTTTCAAACTGATCGTTCATTCTGTATTTCTCACTTTTCAATCGTCTTTATCTGCCGCTGCTCTTACCCTGCCTATAACGTAGTAGCAGGTGCTGCTGTCATATCCCAGGCCTGCAAGTCTCCTTCCCACGCGGGCCAGAAACTTGTCGTCGATGAGTTTCCCCATGTCCGCCTGATTGGCAGCCATCTTCATTCCCACAGTCAGTGCAGTGTCTCTGTCATCTGTCAGGCTGCTTTCATGGTCATTATTTTTCATATCCGAAAGCACCTCCCGGGCTTTATCAGATGAAATACCCTTCTGAGCAAGTTCTCTGATTATTCTGGCTGTGGCTTTTCCTTTGCTTCTGCCATACTCAAAGTATCTGCGGCAGTATTTTTTGTCATCTATATAGCCCCACTCACTGAATTCATGGGTAATTTGGGCTGCTTCCTCAGCCGTGCAGCCTTTGCCGCACAAAAAATCCAAAACCTCCTTTTCTGTCCTCTCACCTGCTGAAAGCTTTCGAAGTGCTGCCTGCCGTGCCTGATCCACAATTTGATTCCTGTCTTTATTATTATCCGATAAACTGGATTTCATCATCTTTTCCCTCCGTACAGCAGGCACAGTAAATCCCGGGGCCAATTTCTATTTCGCGTATAAAAGCGTCACCTGCTTGGGTCACAATGCTGCCGTTTTCAGTGACAAAGGATGGCATCTCACCGTAAAAGCCCTGTCCGGTGTATTTTCCGTAGGCCTCCTTGACAGTCCACAGCTTAAAAAAGCCGGAAATACCCTCTCGCTTGACATATAACTGCTCTGCCTCATTAAAATGACGCTCAGCTATCCTTTCATAGCCGCAATCTTTTTCCTGCTGTATATCTATTCCACAAGGAGATTCTCCCACCATACACAGCCACAATAATTCTGAATGGCTCACATTAAAATGCACCGGATGACCTTTTAAATATGGCTTACCTTTTTCTCCCTCAAGAAAGTCTTCCGGAACGAAACCTTCGACCTCCTTCTTTAACGGAATTTCAATACCCTCCATACGGCAGTAAGCATTTACCGCAGCGGCACAAAGCTGCCTGCTCACTGCCTTGGGGTCACATTTACTGCCGTCAAGATCACAGACAAAAACCTTATATTTCATTCTTTTCCTCTCCACCTGCTTTTATCCGCAAAAAAGCAAAGAACGCCGGCGGCGTTCTCCAGGTTCAATCTTTTATTTCTTATTTTTAAGTCTCTCCAAAACTTTCTTGTATCCGTCGGCGCCATATACCAGACACTTATTGATTCTGCTGATTGTCGCCGTTGAAGCCTTAGTAATGGATTCAATTTCGCTGTAAGTCTTTTTTTCTGAAAGCAGCTTGGCCACCTGCAGTCTCTGCGCAATCGCATGTATTTCATTGATAGTGCAGATATCCTCAAAAAACCTGTAGCAGTCCTCGCGGTCCTCCAGTGTCAGCACTGCATCAAATAATTCATCAATGTCATCTCTTTTAAACTTTGATTCGTATGCCATAGCTTTTCCTCCTGAACTTAGCTTAATTATATCATCGCTGCCAAATTTAGTCAAACTTAATTTTATCAACCATAAACTGGAGTCGCTTCGCCCCCTGCCACTGCTGACATTCAAGGTGTCCGATGAGGCTGCAAGGTCTTTTTGTATAGCAGAGCATGCCATACTCCGCCGCATGATTAAAAAGTACACATTGAATATTTTTTCCCTGTCGGTCGTAAGCCGTAAATTTCACATGCTGATTTTCATTCCCCATAAATCTCACATCGTTTATAATAACGTCGGCAAGTTCAAAAGAAGGTTTTGGGTTTCCGCTCCCAAAAGGTGCCATAAGATCAAGCTGCTGCGCAAATGCAATATCCATATCCTCTATTTTGAGCTCCATATCCACAGGATATTTTTTTATAAAAAGCTCCGGATTTTCAGAAGAAAGCTTTGCCATATCTTCAAGTAGACCGTCTCGCAAAAGTTTCAGGTTTTCCTTTCTCATTGTAAAGCCGCAGGCTGCCCCATGACCTCCGAATTTTTCAAAAAGCCTTTCGTACTTTTTCAAAAGTTCATATAGATTAACTCCTTCAATGCTTCTGCCGGTCCCCTTAAGAAGTTCTCCGCCGCTCCCCGTGGGCGTGAGAATCGCTGCAGGCCGGTAATATGTATCTTTAATCCGTCCACAGGCTATTCCCGCAATTCCCTCATGAGTGTCTTTTGACTCGATGAGCAGAAAGTCCTTGAGATCGGATGGGTCAAGATCTGCAGTGCAGGATTTGTATGCCTCTGCCTGAAGTCTCTTTCTTTCCCGGTTTTTATATAACAGATCTTCCACGATGGTATCTATATCTTCGTCGCCTTCCTCCGCAGTCAGAAGCCGTACAGCCCTGGATGCGTCCTCAATCCTGCCGCTGGCATTGAGGTGGGGCACGATAACATATCCCACATTTTCTGAAGTAATGGTTCCTACCCTGAGTCCGGCCCCTTCTATAAGCTTCCTCAGACCGGGCCTTTTGCCCGTGTTTATCATCTTAAGCCCAAACTTGACCATGGTTCTGTTTTCGTCCACCAGAGGCATGATATCGCCTATAGTCCCGATTGCCACCAGATCCAGAACCTCTGTAAGAACCCATTTGGGAAGTCCTGCTTTCTGCTGTATCATCTGAGCTGTCTTAAAGGCAACGCCGCAGCCTGAAAGGCCGCAGAAAGGATATGAGTTTCCCGGCCTTTTAGGGTTGATAAGCAGGCAGTCCGCCATTTTATCCGTAATGTTGTGATGATCCGTCACCACCACCTTCATCCCCAAATCCTGCGCATACCCTACTTCTTCGGCAGAAACACTTCCGCAGTCAACTGTTATGATCAGCCCTGCACCTTTATGAGCAATGTTCTCTACGGCATCCATATTAAGGCCATAGCCTTCTTCAAATCTGGATGGTATGTAGTAGTCAAGCTTCCCCTTGGGCATGAGATGACTCAGCACGCTGAGCATAAGAGACGTGGAAGTTATACCGTCTGCATCGTAGTCGCCATAAATGCAGATTCGAGTTCCTTTTTTAATTTCAGACAATATTAAATCCACCCCCGCCGAAATGTCCTTCAGCAGGGATGGGTCATATGTTTTCTGAGGCTTATCCGAAAGAAATTCCTTTATTTCCTCTTCTCTTACAATACCTCTGTTATTCAGTAGTTTTATAATAATCGGATTTAATTTCATGGCTTGCCTTAAAAGTAACTCATAGGATCTATGTATTGACCGTTTTTACGAACTTCAAAGTGCAGATGAGGTCCCGTGGAGCGGCCTGTTGATCCTACCAGTGCAATAACCTGCCCCTGTTTTACTACCTGTCCCTTGCTCACCAAAAGCTTGGAAGCATGTCCGTAAAGAGTAACTATCCCGCCGCCGTGGTCGATCATTACGCAGTTTCCGTAACCGCCGTACCACTGAGACATTATTACCTTGCCCGATGCGGCAGCCACAATGTTCTTGCCCGCAGAACATCCTATATCAATACCCGTATGGAATTTCCACACATTGAGAGTAGGATGAAGTCTGTTCCCAAAGGAAGAGGAAATATATCTGCTGGCAGGACAAGGCCATGTAAACTCACCGCCTACATAAGGGCTGTCCTTATCCATGAGATTAATTATCTCTGCCGTAAGTCTGTCTGCCTCTGCCTTAAGCTTGTCCTCCTCGGCTTCAAACTCCTTCTTTTTGGCATCCAATGATGTCTTTTCTGCTGCAAGGTCAGTCTTCCGGGCGGCCAGCGTAGCTTTTTTTTCTTCCAGAGAAGCCTTTATCTCCGTAAGCTCCTCATGTTCTTTTTTCAGAGTGTCCAGAACATCCATATCATTCTTATATATTTTCTGGATTATCTCTACATTGGAAACAAATTCGGAAATGCTGCTTGAACCCAGCAGAATATCCACAAAGCCCACAGAGCCGTTCTTATACATTACCTTAAGTCTCTCATTAAGGGTGTCCTCCCGCTCCGTCATTTCCTTTTCTTTTTTCTGAATCCTCTGCTCTGTGCTGCTTATCTCTTCAGCAGTCTGATTTATCAGGTAGTTAAGGTTGTCAACTTTTTTCTGCAGCTCTTTAATGTCTTTTTCCAACTGAGCCATTTTTTTGCTCAGCTCGTCCTGCGCTGTCTCCACTCCATCAAGCTCATTTCTCAGTTCGCCCTCAGTGGCTGCAAATGCAAGACCCGCCCCGCACACGGTGAAGGTCAGCATGGCTATAAGCATCAATATCAGGCTTTTTTTCTTCATCATTTCAACCCCCTTTAATAATTCTATGTGTCCAGGAATCTTCTCATGGAAATAATGCTGCCCCAGGCGCCGATGCTTGCCCCCAGTGCGACAAAGATTATAACCATATTAACAGTCATATACGACGCAGAAATCAGCGGACTTGATACAATAGCCATAACCTGCGTACCTATGCTCTCAATTATTTTAGAGTAAATAAGGGCAATCAGACCTGTAGAAATCAGGGCTGCCAGTACTCCGATAATAATTCCTTCCGCCAGGAAAGGCCCCCTTATAAACCAGTTGGTAGCACCCACATACTTCATAATCCGTATCTCCTTTGCACGGGCAAATACGGTAAGCTTTACGGTGTTGGAGACCACCACAACGGAGACCACCACAAGGAAAATCATTATAACAAGCGCCCCTATCTGAAGGAATCTGGTAATCTTAGTCAGCTTGTCCACAGTCTCCTGATAGTACTGAATATCGTCCACTCCATCAAGATTTCCCGCGAATCTGGCCACAGCACCGGCATTGTCAAGGGAATCCACACTTATAAGTATGGAAGCCGGCAGCGGATTGTTTCCCAGAGAGTCCAGCAGATATCCGCTTTCTCCCCAGCGCTGTTTAAGAATTTCAAGAGCCTCATCCTTGCTCCTGTACTCTGCTCCGCTTACACCTTTCTGTTTTTCTATTTCAGCAATAAGCTGCCGGGCATCGGCCTCGGTGGTTTCATCAAGAAGGAAAACCTCCACCTGGTCGTAGTCCTGCTTTACAACCTCTGTAAAAAGATTGATATTCACCGTAATTACGAAGAAAAGGCCAAGTATCAGCAGCATGGCAACTATAGAAAATATGGATGCCAGGCTCATCCCCCGATTACGGAAAATCTGAACAAAGCCCTGCTTTATATTATAAAATAAACTATTCAAACCTTTGCTCCCCCCTATATCCATACTGACCCTGCTCGTCTCTGACAATGCGGCCCCGTTCTATTGCAATTACACGCTTTTTCATCTTATCCACTATATCCTTGGCATGAGTTACCATTACAATGGTAGTTCCTCTCATGTTGATCTGGTCAAGGAGATCCATAATTTCCCACGCAGTGTTAGGATCAAGATTTCCTGTAGGCTCATCGGCAATAAGCACTGCCGGATTGTTTATAATTGCTCTGGCGATAGCTACCCTCTGCTGCTCTCCTGCAGAAAGCTCGTCAGGATATTTGTGAGCCTTGTCACTTATTCCCACCAGACTGAGAATCTGAGGCACCTGCTTTCTTATCTGTCTTTGAGGCTTATGGAGAACCTCCATGGCAAAAGCCACATTTTCAAAGACTGTCTTCTTTGGCAGCAGCCTGAAATCCTGAAATACTGTCCCCACCTTACGCCGAAACATAGGTATCTCCCTGTTGGAAAGATTGGTCACTTTAAAGTCTCCAACCTTTATGGTTCCACGGTCGGCATTTATCTCCTTTAAGATCAGCTTGATAAAGGTGGATTTGCCTGCTCCGCTGGGACCTACCAGAAAGACAAAGTCCCCTTTATTTATATGTACACTGACATCGTCCAAGCCGATATTGGTACGGTATTTTTTAGTAACGTGATCAAAAGTAATCATTGTTTTCCCCCGGTTGTATATCCACATTTTGACAAATTATCATACATATATGAGTATTATACTACATTTCGACAAAAAATTAAATAGTAAAATATGGGTGTGATCTATATCTCCTCAAGGATACTAAGTGCCATGCTGCTCAGACCCTCTGCTTCATACATAAAAAAGGGCTGTGTACAGCTGTAAGCCGATCTGTAAAAAATCTCCTGCGGAATTAACCTCTGCTCAAAATCAAATTTAATCTTCAGGTATTTCTCTGTTTCACGACGGGCCACGCTTCCGTCGGATTTATTTAGAAGCCAGATAACTTTCCTGCGCGCAGCACTCTCCTTATCATGAAACCGCCTGAGCATTCCGAAGGTTTCAAGGCCTGCTGAAACCGCGGGCGGGAAAGGATCTACAACGGCAACCACAAGGTCAAGGTCATCAAAGCAGTAAGGATTGTCCACTATTATTATTTTTCCCACTGCCTGCCTGTAGTCCTGAAAACAGCTCCCGTCTTCCTGCTCCCAGGGCTTGTAAATCTGCCAGTTTACTTTTTTATATAAAGTCAGTCTTGCTGCAGGCCTCCTGTCTTTTTCTGCTATGTGCCTGAAAGTTCTGTCCACCGCCAGCAGTCTGTATGGTGAAACACAGTCCTTCCTGTGAGGCTGCCCCTCCAGGTATGTCACTCCCGAAGTCATCTTTCCCATTATGAATGCCATTCCCATGGCTGTGAAAGTGGCTCCCGCACCTGCTCCTATGCCTGTAACACCTATAACATACTTCTGTCTGTCCAGCATAACTCCTGCTGCCGAAGTTTCACAGTCCGGCTTTATGCTTCCGCGAAAAAACAACCTCTCCATAATTTCCTCCCAAGCAGGTTCTTTTCACTATTATATAATTAATGTAAAATTATTACAAGCATTTTTTTACAGTTTTCTCTCCTTTATTTAATTTCCACAATCAAAAACACTTGAATCCGGTTCCGCTATCAATTAACTGTCGTATTTACGCCATGGGATAAAGGCACAGTATTGCAACAGGCAACCCAAAACTCCGATTGCCACGATTAACTTTGAATACAAAAGAACCCGCATGCCTTTTCGCAAGACGGGTTCTTTCATACATATTGTTATAACATGCTTTTCTGTAGTTTTATGAAGTATATTTTGCAAAAAATTCTTTAAGCCTTATTTCTTAGTTGAGCTTTTCTTCAAAAAGATGCTTCCTGCTAATGCTGCGACAGCCAGCATGAAAAGACCAATGAGAAGTTCCATCGATGTTGCATCTCCTGTCTTTGGTGCACCTTCATCCGTATTGCCCGGCTCTTGCGAGTCACCAGGTCCCGGTATAATTTCTTCTTCCATCAGAGTCTGACACACATTGCCAGGAACATATATGCTGGTGAGATTTCCGACACTGATTGTAACCTCAATATGTCCGGTTGTATTAATAGTATCACCTACGGTAAAGTCTTCTGCTCCTAAAACGCCTGTTCCTGTAAGAACCATCGGGGTCTTTAACAGCTCACCGATATGATCAGCCCAATCCTTCTTCAGCTTGCACTCTGCAGTAACAGTACTGCCATCCTCAGCTACGGTAACTTTATCCAGGTCAAAAATCGGACTTGTAAACTTGTAGTCTCCTGCGCCTGATTTAGCAGTCAATCGCTTATCCAGCTCAACGGTAAAAGTAAACTCACAATTTTCATCTTTGATAAAATCTATTGAGCCGTCAATAATGTTCTTCAGATTTTCAGACATGTTATATGTTGCAGTATATGGAATCTCATAGTTTCCGTCTGCAGTCTTGTCATTGTTTTTATCAATTTTTGATTTATCAGTTGTAATTACAACATTGCCAAAGTCTTCTGTCGGCTGCACAAGTGCAACTGCATATCCGTTTGTATTCCCTTCAGGAATGGTCAGTTTAATACCTTCACCAGTTATTTGCGATACATACACCTTTACATCTGCATCTGTTTCAGGCTTTCCGTCTTCACCAACAGGTAATGCCATAGCGTATACAGGAAGATTACTGTTAATTTTATCATTTAATCCGCCAACGGTAAGTGTTGCCGCTTCGCTGCGCTGCATCCAGAAAGTGGCTAATGGCTCTGACCAACCTTTTGCTGCCGCGTCTGTTTTTAAAGCTGAAACGCTGTCCGGACTTGCATTACTGAGTTTAATGTCTAAGCTTTCAGCCGATGGAGCTATGCTCTTGTTTCCGTCCTGTCGAGTGGTAAGGTAGCCAGTTTTAAGGTTGAATCCTTCAGCTATATAAACATGCCCATTTGATTTTTTACCCAATAAATCTGTATCAATAGAAACACTTTGCAATGTACCTTTTTTCAGTTCAATCGTCAAATTGCTACTTCCGGTAGCATAGACCCCTGCATCGCCGGTTCCACCCGGTAAAAGTTCATTATTATCAACAACACCACCGTTCATGATGAACTTTGCATTGTCCTTTCTCACCTGAATGGCACCGGCCTTAGCCTTATTCACTGAGACAGTTCCTCCGTTCATTGTAAACGTGCAATCTCCCTGCTGGACCTCAATCACGCCGTACTTGCCTGTGCTCTCATTGTTGATTATCTCAGCACCATCATATAGATATCCGTATGAACTTCCACCATTAGTCACAATATACAGAGCGCCCGCAGGAGCCTTGTTGCCAATTATTTTTCCATAAATATGTGCAACAGATCCGGACTGAATATAAGCCGTTGCAATATTATCTGTTGTATTATTCTCAATAACACCCGTCCTTCCAAGTGTGAATTCCGAATTTTTAACTACGCGGACAACAGGGTTGCTCTTTCCATCTATTCCTTTTATTGATCCGTTAACAACGACTTTTGCTCCTTCGGAGTTGATTGCCAGTGCATTTTTTATGTTCTGAACAGAAGAGCCCTCATCCATTTCAAGGGTTGCTCCAATAAGGTAAACAGCATGTTTTCCATTTCTATTGTTGCTTGCGGCAAAATTCTCATCATCACAAATGGTGCTTCCGTTTTTCATTATCAGCTTGCCCGAACCGGTAACATAGACAGCTGTCATTCCACCAAAATTCTTTAAAGTGGCTCCTTCATCAAGAATAATAGTTCCGGTTCCATTATAAGAAGCAATAATGGCATCCTGCACACACTCAAGATTGCCTGTCGTATTACTTGTGCTGGCAAAAGCAAATTTTGTTCCCATATGTTTTCCGGCATCATCTAAAATAATGTTCTTAAGTCTAAGTGTCGCTTTGCCGAGATCTTCGCTTCCATCGGTTTTGGTTCCTCCTACCTCTATCATTGCCGGATTATACCAACTCCGTGCAGTGTCGCTTTGAGTAGCAAAAATGTCTCCGCGGCTTACAACCGGAACAGTTGCGCCTTCTCCGACTATCGTCACGTTTTTATTATAGAACCTTGCGCACTCCGTCGATATCAAATCACTCAGCACATGGATTGTATAGTTTTCTTCCGACCCGGCATTTACAACCTCTGCCGCTTTTGCAAGCGAGGCATAAGGATCCGCCTTAGTACCTTCAGCTGCATCATTTCCGCCGGCAGATACATAAATATCTGTGCCGCCGGGTGTCCCGGATCCCTCTGCGAACGCCATAATTGGCATGTAGCAGATAATCAAGACG
>CALZFA010000002.1 GCA_945644815.1 uncultured Clostridia bacterium | reverse complement strand
GGGCAGTCGTCACATTTTGGCTTACGCGCGTCACAACACTGCCTGCCATGAAATATCAGGCTATGATGAGTCCTTGACCACCTTTCCTCGGGGATCTGCTCCATCAAAGCCAGCTCCGTCTTAAGAACATCTTTTTCGTGAACGAGACCTATTCTGTTGGCCACTCTGAAAACATGAGTATCAACCGCTATTCTCTGCTGACCGAAACCCACAGAAAGCACCACGTTTGCCGTCTTTCTTCCCACTCCCGGCAGACTCACCAGAGCATCATAATCCTCAGGAATCTGTCCGCCGTATTCAGATACGAGCTTCTGAGCCATTCCCACTATATTATTTGCTTTGGTTTTGTACATTCCGATTCGTTTTATATATTCGGAAACCTGGCTGACATCAGCCTCTGCCAAAGCATGAGCATCAGGATATCTTTCAAATAAAGCCGGAGTCACCATATTCACCGACTTGTCCGTCGTCTGGGCCGACAGAGCAACCGCCACAATAAGCTGAAATACATTTTGATGGTGAAGAGCACATTCAGCCTCAGGATAAGTCTTATCCAATATGTCCAGAACTTCTTTTATCTCATTTTTTTTCAGCAAAACTATTACCTCTTTCTTGACTTTTTTCTGCAAAAAGTGTTAAAATTGTATACAATTTATATTACAAAAGGAGTAAACTCCATGCTTGATCTTGATTTCCTCAATAACAACTATCAGGATAACCGTCCTGCTTCCGAAATAGTTGCAGAATCTATCGCTATCGACATCCTTACAGGGGTCTTAAGACCCGGGCAGCGTATCATTGAGCACACATTATGCGACAAATACGCTATGAGCCGTACTCCCATCCGTGGAATTCTAAACCAATTATCTTCTTTCGGCCTCATTCGTCTCATTCCAAACCGGGGTGCTTTTGTCACAGGTGTAACAGAACGGGATATAGACGATTTTTTTTATATGAAAAGCCTCCTTTATCCGCAATGTGTAAAATGGGCCATAGAACGGATTACAACAGAAGAAATGGCTATGCTGGAAGAAACATTCGATTTTATGGAGTTCTATACTGCCACTGAAGACTTTGAGAAGATGAAAAAAATCAATCATGGATTCGAGGCCATAATATATAATGCTTCTCATAACGCTGAACTTGAAAAAACTCTTCTGCGATATGATTTTTTTATTCGTTATGCCAACATCAACATCAAATATCCTTTAAACTACCTTCCCGCAGTTCTTGAGGAACATCGGGCGATTTTTATGGCTTTTAAGGACAAAAAACCTGATGCCGGCTACGAAGCTGCGCAAATTCACGCATACAAATCCATGCTTCGTCGTAAATAGATTTTTCTTCTTTGCGTGCCTTAACCCAAAACTCCCGTATGCTCCAGAAGAATTTTCAATCCGATCAGTACAAGTATGATGCCGCCTGCAAGGGTGGCCTTTTTTTCGTATTTTGCCCCGAAGATATTTCCTACGGCAACTCCGGCTGCCGACAGCAGAAAAGTTGTAATTCCTATTACAGATGCTGCCTTTACAATATCCACCTGTAAAAATGCAAATGAAATCCCCACGGCCAATGCGTCTATACTGGTCGCTATTGCCAGGGTGAAAATTTCTTTTACATCAACTCTGTCCGTCTTTTCGCCGTAATCATCTTCACCTTTATCTTCGAAAACATCATATATCATCTTACCGCCGATAAATACAAGGAGTGCGAAGGCGACCCAATGATCCACACTGGTTATATAGTTTTCAAACTGTTTGCCCAGTACCCAGCCTACGGCAGGCATCAATGCCTGAAAGCCTCCGAAAAACAAGCCTATTACCAGCATGTTCTTTATATTCATACGGCGCATGTTAAGCCCTTTACATACTGATGCAGCAAAAGCATCCATGGAAAGACCCACACCTATCATGAATATCTCAAAGAATCCCATAAAAAATATCCTCCCAATGCATTCATTGAAAGGATATTTTATCATACTACGCTTTAAAAAGCAACTTTTCTCCATCAGAATCAATGGTGACGGTGCTGCCGTCAATCAAATCCCCTCTGATTATCATGGAAGCTATTTCCGTCTCAATATGCTTCTGCAGGTATCTCTTTACAGGTCTTGCACCGTACTGCGGGTCATAGGCTTCATTTGCAATGAAGTTCTTAGCTTCATCGGTTAATTCAAGGGTCATCTCCCTGTCAGCCAGTCTCTTTGACAGAGACTCAAGAGACAGATCGATTATCTTCTTGATCTGTTCCCGTGTAAGAGCGCTGAATACGATGATATCGTCTACCCTGTTGAGGAACTCCGGTCTGAAGTAGTTCTTAAGCTCACCGGTGACTTTTTCTTTGACTTCTTCCGGAATAGTACCGTCCTCGGTCATGTTTTCTATCAGTTCACTGCTGCCGATATTAGAAGTCATAATGATTATGGTATTCTTAAAGTCTACGGTTCTGCCCTGATTGTCTGTAAGTCTGCCATCGTCAAGAAGCTGGAGCAATATATTGAAAACATCAGGATGGGCCTTTTCTATCTCGTCAAATAGAATTACGCTGTATGGTTTGCGGCGGACTGCTTCTGTCAACTGACCGCCTTCATCGTAGCCTACATATCCCGGAGGTGCTCCCACGAGTCTGGATACGGAATGTTTTTCCATATATTCGGACATATCGATTCTTATCATATTCTTTTCCGTATCAAACAGCGACTCTGAAAGTGCTTTTGCAAGTTCTGTCTTACCTACTCCCGTAGGTCCCAGGAAAATAAATGAACCTATAGGTCTGTTCTCGTCTTTAAGACCTGCTCTGGCCCTCAAAATCGCTTCAGAGACGGCCTTTACGCCCTCTTCCTGACCTATTACCCTCTTATGAAGAATGTCGGGCAGTCTGAGGAGTTTGTCTCTTTCCGTCTCAACCAGCTTACTTACAGGAATACCTGTCCATCCACTGATAACTTCAGCAATTTCTTCTTCTGTTACTTCCTCTTTAAGGAGACGTTCCGTGCTGTCGCCTGCCCCGTCAGCCTTAGCCTTTTCGGCTTCGAGTTTCTTCTCCAGCTCCGGCAAAGTACCGTATTTAAGTTGTGCCAGTTTTTCGAGGTCGTAGTTTCTTTCGGCCTCTTCCATCTGGTGCTTAACCTCTTCGATCTGCTGCTTGGTGCCTTTGACCTCGGAAATGGCTTTCTTTTCGTTTTCCCACTGGGCGCGCATGGACTTATCCTCTTCTTTGAGTGCTGCCAGTTCTTTTTCAAGGGTGGCAAGTCTTGCAGCAGAGGCTTTGTCTGTCTCCTTGCCCAGTGCCTGTTTTTCAATCTCAAGCTGCATTATCTTTCTGGATATTTCATCAAGTTCCTGAGGCATGCTGTCTATCTCTGTCCTTATCCTTGCTGCAGCCTCATCCATCAGGTCAATGGCCTTATCCGGCAGAAATCTGTCGCTGATATAACGATCTGAAAGTGTTGCACAGGCAATAAGAGCACCGTCGGTAATCCTTACGCCGTGATGAATCTCAAATCTTTCCTTAAGGCCCCTCAGTATAGAAATGGTATCCTCAACGGAAGGCTGATCAACAAGAACCTTCTGGAATCTTCTTTCAAGTGCAGCATCCTTTTCGATATACTTTCTGTATTCGTCAAGAGTAGTAGCACCTATGCAGTGGAGTTCTCCCCTTGCCAGCTTAGGCTTCAGCAGGTTGCCTGCATCCATGGAGCCTTCGGTCCTGCCTGCACCTACAATGTTATGAATCTCATCTATGAAAAGAATAATTCTTCCCTCAGATTTTTCAACTTCGTTGAGGACAGCCTTCAGTCTTTCCTCGAATTCTCCCCTAAACTTGGCTCCAGCAATAAGGGCACCCATGTCCAGTGCAAATATTGTCTTATCCTTCAGGCCTTCCGGCACATCGCCGTTGAGAATACGCTGGGCCAGTCCTTCTACTACTGCGGTCTTACCTACACCCGGCTCACCGATGAGCACAGGGTTGTTCTTAGTTCTTCTGGAAAGGATCTGTATGGCATGTCTGATTTCTGCATCTCGTCCGATCACAGGGTCAAGCTTTCCTTCCCTTGCCATTTCCACCAGGTCACGGCCGTACTTGTTAAGAGCATCATAATTGTCCTCAGGATTCTGACTTGTAACCCTTTGATTTCCTCTTACTTTTGAAAGCGCATCCAGAAATTTATTCTTGTCAATGCCGAACTTTGAGAAAATCTTTGCACTTGGCGTGCCCCTTTCCTCTAAAAGTGCCAGGTAAAGATGTTCTACACTGACATACTCATCCTTGAAATCATCCGCAATTTTTTCGGCTCGCATAAGAATCTGCGAAAGTCTTCTGGACGAATACATATTGTCAGCAGCTCCGGAAACCTTCGGCAGCTTTTCCATTTCCTCCTGGAGATCTGCAATTATGGAAGTCGGGTCTATGTTCATAAACTTTATCAGTTTAGGAATAAGTCCCTCTTTCTGCATCATCAGTGCAAGATGAAGGTGTTCTCCGTCCAGCATCTGATGTCCTTCTGAAATAGCTATGTTCTGGCAGTCCATTATGGCCTGCTGTGCGTTCTGCGTATATTTTTCTATGTTCATCTCTTTCCCTCCCTTTTTCCTTCTTTATCTCGATACATATATAATATACCCAAAAAATCAAAAAGTAAAGAGAAAATTAGCACTCTATATGTTAGAGTGCTAACAAATATATGAAGATTTCGTCACAAACCCTACCACAGAAGCAGATTCATGAAAAACTCATACAGCGGGTCTATTATCTTATCGGTGATATTGAAGATAATCATCACCATAAGAATTAAAAAACCATTGTTATATAATGTATAATACCAGCTGTACTTTCTCAGATTAAAAATCTGCGTAAGAATGCCGAACCCGTCCAGCGGCGGTACAGGGAGCAGATTAAATATCATCAGAATTATATTAATCGCAACTATATAAACTAAAATTTCAATAATGGTTCCGCCTATACCTGCGTAAAATTCATAGGACATACTTTTTGTCGCCATTTTTATAATAAAGGCAACCACTGCCGCAATTATAAAGTTGGTTGCGACACCTGCAATTGAAACAATGAACTCATCTATCCTTTTGTGTTTGTAATATCTGGGATCAATTTGTACAGGAACACCCCAGCCGAATCCGGCAAAAAGCAGCGCTATGAAGCCTACAGGATCCATGTGCTTAAATGGATTCAAAGTAAGCCTTCCCTGCAGCTTCGGTGTGGGATCTCCCAAAAAACAGGATGCATAGCCGTGCGCCGCCTCGTGAAATGTCAATCCTATGATAATTCCCGGAAGTATTATTATCTTTGAATACAGCCACTGTCCCACTGTCATGTTATTGTTCAGTATATTATCGGCAAGAAGAATCAGGATTACCGCAATCATTGCCGGGTTGACGTTCCTGAAAAGCCTCTGAATTTTTTCTCTCATTTCCTTTTCCTTTCAAATATGAAATTATTGCATTCATTTTATCACATTTTTTGTTTCTGCGAAATATTATATAATAAAGAAATCTGGCATTTGCCTTTTTGAAAGGTGGTTTTTTATGACTAGCACCCTTGTTTGCATTGATGTTTATACCATCAGTGAGGGCGATACACTATATTCTATCGCCGAAAAATATGAACTTCCTGTCAGTCTGCTTATGAAGGTCAACGATATCGATAATCCGTACAATCTTCAGATCGGCACCAGGCTATGTATACCGGGGACAGAGGACCAGCTTCCTGACAGAGAAGAAGAACTGCCACGCAAAACCCATACCGTGGTCGCAGGCGACACACTGTACTTAATTGCAAAAAGGCATGGCGTGAGATTGGATAATCTCATGCGTGCAAACCCGGACATAGACCCGTATAATATGCTGGTAGGGACGATTCTTATTATTCCGGAGGAATAGAATTAAAGCAAATACCCCGACATCAAGTTTTATACTTTTGCCGGGGTATAATCATTCACTGATTTATTTAATAGTAAAATCCGGTGTCCGGATCGGAATATTCCTTTACTCTAACCTCATATGCTTCCATTGCCTCTCTCTCAAATGCGAGAGTTACATCACCTGCTCCCATTTCCTTAAGGAGCCATTTGGCGAATGGCGGGTTCAGCACCAGCAGAGGACCTATAACATAAGTTCCTATGAAATTATTTTTTCTGATTCCCTCCCCCTTAATCTCCGGGTTAAGCCCGGGACCGCGATACGTTTCAAATACGCTTTCAAAGTCTCCATCATCTGTTTCATCATCCCGCCAGGAATGTGTGAACTGGCTCTTGTAACCCACTATATTCATTCCGCCAAAACTTCCTAAATATAATGAATTAAACCTGTGCATCATATCTCTTCTGGCGTGGATTGGAAAAATGCCAAGACCCATATCAACACTTCCGTCAGTATCCTCTATTTTACCGCCGAAAACTTCCAGCGCGTTACCTGTAACAAGGAAACGCACACCGCCGTCTATCATTTCCGCCAGCTTTTCCTTGTAATGAGAAAGCTTTTCTGTTGCCAGTCTCTGGCCGTTTTCTGTAAGTGTTCCCATATAAATCAGTGAAGGCACCCTCTTCATAAATTCAGGTTCGCCTATCAGATGGGTCTCAACCACCTCAAGTTCAGGATATGATTTTTTAAGGTACTCTATGTTGGCAAGGTCTCCGTAAAGGTTGGCGATTTCAGGAAACAGCACCTCTATTCTTATTTTGCTTTCCATTACTTCTCGCCTCCTTTTTCATCGGCAGAGTTCTTTTTCATCATGTCAAATACCCTGTCAGCAACTTTCTTGCCCAGTGCGATGGAGTCCGTTCCGTAAAGGACAAACACATTATCATTATCGAATAGTTTTAGCTTATCAGGTGCATCTGTTTCCTTTTCCGCATAGGAAAGCCTGTCCTCAGGCACTCCGGCAAGAAGAAGTCTAAGTCTGTGGTCAAACCTTCTCGGTCCGCAGAGAACTATATTCTTTATTTCTTCACGGTTGAGGAATTCAAAATCACAGTCGTAAAGCCAGCAGGTGTTTTCAGACCAGTGCTTCATATCTCCTTGACAACTGTTCATAAGTATTATCTCTTTATCTCCCGGCAGACCTGAAATATAATCAAAAACACGGGTCGTAGCAAAGGCGTTCTTCTCTTTGGCAAGAAGTCTGTAAAGAGTTTTGTCACCCACGTGTTCCTGATCAAATCTCGTGCCGACTATGTTAAGTTTTTCGAAAAACCCTTGTATTTTCTCATGTGAGTAGCCCATTTCACGAAGAAGGGCTGCAGCAGACACTACGTTATAAATATTAAAAACGCTCTCGTTAAGCAATCTGTAGCATCCCGTTCCTTCTTTATCTCGCACCTCTATTTTCATATCCTCAAGACTTACATTGACTCCTGCATAGTCATACTCCGGAGCCTTGAAGCCGCACACCGGACAGTAAGCCTTGCCGATATGATTATATCTCAAATATTCATATTTCAATCTGCTGTGACATTCCGGGCATATCTGCATATCGTTGATAAGATTCACACATTCCCTAATATCGCCCGGCATTTCCTCAATTCCAAAATATACGCGGCTGTTTTCAGGCGCTACCGCTGAAGAAATCAGATCATCAGCATTGAGAATCAGCTTAGTGGAGGCAGGAATATATCTTGTCAATATCCCGGCTATGTACTCCGGATGTCCGTTTCTCATTATAGAGTCCCTGGAAAGATTAGTTATCAGCATGTAGTCAGGCTTCATATACGGATAGATACGAAGAGCTGATCTCTCATCCACCTCGAACACACCTATCTCATATTTACATTTTCCCAGCATGCTGCATCCGTAGATAAGGCTCGTGGCAATCCCTGAATTGATATTTGAGCCCATTTTGTTATTCAGTACCTTCTGACCATCCATAGTAAGCATATCAAGGAGCATATTGCAGATTGTGGTTTTTCCGTTAGTTCCCGTCACAGCTATGATCTTTTCAGGTTTAGCCGCATATTTAAGGAACCGGGGACAGATTTTCAGAGCCAAAACACCTGGAAAGTTTGTTCCGTTATGCCCGGTCACTTTAAGTGCCGCTATGGAAAGCTTTGCCGCCCACAGTGCAATAAAATATCTCAGTTTACCCATTTTTAGTGAAATCCTTTCAATCCGAAAATCAGTATTTGAATTCAGGTGCGACTTCCTTTATCTTAGGAAGAATGCCGATGCCTCCCGGTGTCTGTCCCGGAAGCTGCCAGAAATCGTGAGCGCAGTAATTGTTTCCCTCTATGATTACGGGACCTGTAGGCGTTATAGCCACATCCCAGCCTACATAACGCATCTTAGGAACTACAGTTGCAGCCTTCTTTGCCAGTTCCACGGCCTCTTTCACATAAGGCACCTTGTAGCCTACCAGCTTGATGTGGCTGTACGGATGCTCCGTATAGTGTATTCCTGCCGTGGTGTCGCCTGAATGTGCCGGGAAGAGGAACTCGCCTGTATCCATATCTACAGGGCCGTGGAGTCCGTAGTTATCCACCACTCTTCCGTCCTTACCCATCTTGAATACTGCATAGAGGCAGTGAGGCTCACCCTTTGCGTCCAGCATGGTTATGATTCTGATGGTATTTACCGAGAAAGGATAGAGCTTCGCCACGTCAGGATGATTTTCGATTACATCCTCAATGGTTGCAAAGTTCTTTTCACGAACATATTTCAGAAAGGTATCGGAATTCTCAAACTTTTCTGTTTCTAAAAGTTCGCAGCCTATACCGCAGCTCAAATCTTTCATCTTTGCAAAAACCTTTTTGCGGCTATTGAAAAACTCTCTTATCTCATCATCAGAAGCGGTCTCCAAGTCAAGACATTCTCTGCCAATGAATTCTTTAAAGACCTCGTTAAACTCGTTTTTATTATCAAAAATATGAGCATAGCTGTGGTCGTTCATAAACATCATAAGCTTTTTGCTTCTGAATCTGGTCAGATAGGTATCTCTCTGCTTACTGTTAAGATTCCAGAACTCAAAGGTCACGTAGTCGTTATAGCCTGCACCGTATCTGGCCATGGAATAAAGCATATCGCAGAAAAGGAAAGCCTTGTTTTTTCCCGACCTTACATGGGCGTTGCTCAGCACCTTAAAGAATTTTTGAAAGCTTGCACCTTTAAATACCCTTATATAATACTGCAGTTTGTTTTCCACTTTAAATTACCTCCGAAAATTAAGGTTCAATTCACCTTATAATATCATACTTTTCGTTTCACCGCCATAAAAATTCCAAGTATACATAAAGAAGCAAACAAAGTAAAGGAAACATGCATAGTTTTCATAATCAACTCCGTCGATGCATCTCTGAGACTTCCCTTTCCAATATATATGCCCACAACAGCTGTCACTGCTGCCATACTTGCCGTATGCCCCATTGAGCGCATGGTAGCCAGAACCGAAGATGCCACTCCATAGTCCTTTCTTTCCACGCATGACATAACCGCATTAGTGTTGGGTGTGGAAAACAAGGCAAAGCCAAGGCCTGAAAGGATCAAAGTGAGAATAATTCTTATAAGAGAAGAATCCGCAGGCATACATGCAAAGAGAATTAATGCGGCTGAGCACAGGCCCATTCCTGCAGCCGACATTCTGTAAGGTGACAGCCTGTCCGAAAAACGACCCGTCACCGGTGATAAAAGTGCCATTATTACCGTGTTTATAACAAGGACAAGACCTGCCCACTGAGAAGACATCCCCTTAACCACCTGCAAGTATATGGAAATCAGATATGAAACTGCAAAGTTTGAGCCGTAATTGAACATGGCGGCAAGGTTTGAAAAGACAAAAGCCCCGTTCTTTTTAAATATTCTCATTTCTATCACAGGATTTGGTGCCCTAAGTTCTACTTTTATGAATATAACAAATAAAAGCGTCCCGCAAGCCATAATGACGGGAGCCGCGGCCGTGGTTTTTAGTGCGGAAAGCCCGTACATAATCATCACAACCGACACAACAAACAAAATATTGCCCATATAATCCATTTGAGTCCTGTTACATTTTTCTGCAAAATCTCCCTTGGCTCCACGCTTCGGAAGCTTAAATACAGCACCATAAAAAGCCGCCGCCGAAACTACGGCGGTGGCTATGAAAATTGCTCTCCATCCCAGATTCTGATTCAGTATTCCTCCCAGTACGGGGCCTGCAGACAGTCCGGTGTATGTGGCACATGTCGAATACCCCAAAACCTTTCCTCTTTTTTCTTTGCTGAATGCACCTGCCAGAATAGCAATATTGGTACTGAAGATCATAGACGCGCCTATTCCTTGAACAACTCTGAAAGAAAGAAAAGTTTTCATGTCCAGTGATATAACCGCAGCAGCCGATGCTACAGAAAAAATGAGTAAACCTGCGCGCAGAATAAGTTCTCTGCTTATCCGGTCTGCCAGTCGGCCAAAAGGTACAGCCAAAGCCGCACATGTAAGCATATATATAGTAACAACCCAGCCTACAGTCTGTGCTCCCACCCGAAACTCCTCTTCCAGGGCGGGAACGGACAGATTCAGAGCACTGCCCATAAATGTAGTTATAAAGGCCGTCATAACACACACTATTATAGTATTTTTCTGTTCCCTACTCTTTTCCATAGGGATATTTTGTGCTCATTCTATAGGATTATACAAATAAAATAGTCCTTGCCTTCATCACTTATTTTTTGAAGCGAACGCTGTACCTTTCCTCTTAAAGCTTCCGGAACATTATTCACTTTGCTCTCCATCTGTTCCGTAACCATTTCTTTCAGAGATTTTCCGAAAAGGTTAGTTTCCCAAATATCTTCCTCACTCCCAAACTGCTCAGTGAGAAGATTGGCCAAATCGACAGATTGACTTTCTGTTCCGACTACCGGTGAAACCTCTGTCGTAATATCAGTTCTTATTATGTGCAGACACGGCGCCTTGGCTTTCATACGGACACCATACTTGTTCCCTTGCTTGAACACCTCAGGTTTTTCGAGGACCATCTCTGAAAGCTTCGGAGCTACAATGCCGTAATCCGTCCTCCTTGCCTCTTCCAAAGCACTTTTAATGCTGTCATAGGCCACCTTTGCCTGTGAATATTCTTTCAACAGTGTAAAAAGCTGACTGTCATCACAAACAGGCGCTCCCATCAGCTCCTCTATTACCTTATAGTAAAGACTTTCATCAAGCTTCGGTTCTAATGTCAGCACCCCGTGGGCCATATCGGCTCTGACTACTTTTATCTCTTTCATAATACTGCCGTCTGCTATAGTACGGCAGCTTTCAATTGCGTCTCCCATGGTATCAAAAGTACCCATCCAGCTCTTCACGCTGTCTATTATGGTAGCTTTTATCCAGTGAGTGCCGGCAAGGGCATCCATATACCCGGGTAGTTTAAAGTCAATACGGCAGCACGGAAACTGATTGATCAGGTGTCCGAAGAGCCTGTCGAAATCTTTCTCATTCATTTTCTGACAATTCAGAGGAACCGCCGGAACTCCGTACTTTTCTTCAAGCCCGGCGGCTATGGCAGCACATCTGCTGCTCTCAGGAGATGAGGAGTTAAGTACAATTACAAATGGTTTGCCCAGATTTGCAAGTTGTTGTATTGTCTTTTCTTCAGCCTCCGTAAAGTTCTTTCTTGGGATTTCTCCAAAAGAGCCGTCGGTGGTTACAACAATTCCGACAACGGAATGGTCTGATATAACCTTCTCTGTTCCTATTTCCGCCGCCTGGCTGAAAGGGATTTTTTCATCCTGCCATGGAGTCTGTACCATTCTCTCGTTTCCATCTTCTTTATCCCCGAGCACTCCCGGCACCATATACCCTACACAATCAACCAGACGAACTTTCAGGTTTACACCGCTTTGTGTTGACACAAGAACCGAATCCGGCGGTATGAACTTAGGCTCGGTTGTAGTTATGGTCTTGCCCTCACCACTCTGAGGCAGCTCGTCGGTGACTCTTGTCTTCTCATATTTGTCTTTTATAGCCGGAAGAACCATAATATCCATAAATCTTCTGATAAAGGTGGATTTACCTGTCCTTACAGGGCCTACGACACCAATGTATATGTCTCCCCCCGCCCTTATGCCGATTTCTTCATATATTGTTTTATTTATCATAAAAACCCCTCCGCAAAACCCTGCTTTTTTTATGAATATATGAGTGGAAATGGGCTGATATTACTTTTTTCAAGGATGGGAAAATGAAAAAAACGCATCATTTTCAGTGATGCGCCTTTCAAGATGCTTTTATTTTATTCTTACGTGAGTTTGTTCAGCTGCTTGAGATACTGATCCTTTCTCCTTGCTAATTCAGCATCGTATGCGGCTTCGCCTCCTTTATGCAATTCCTTTAAATAACCATGGTAGTTTCCGATGATAGAACTGTCATTATGGCTCATAATAAGCAGCGCGATGTTTGAGCACTGGTCAGCCACTCTTTCCAGGTTGGTGATAAGATCTATAAATGCCATGCCGCTCGGAGTAGTACACTGTCCCTTTTTGAGGCGGTCTACATGTCTGTCCTTGAGCTTTACAACCATATCATCGATAACCTCTTCAAGAGGCTCTATATTTCTGGCCTTGTCGCTATCCAGGCTTCTGAAAGCTTCCACTGTAATGTCCACAATTTCCAGGACCGCCTGTTCTACAATGTTAAGCTCATTAGCAGCAATATCGGTAAACTGCAGCCTTTCCGAATTAATCTTCTGGGCAACTTCCATTATGTTCACAGCGTGGTCTCCCACCCTTTCAAAATTAGTACTTGCCTGCATAAGGATGTTGATATGCTGGTTATCGTGATCCGTTTCCACATATCCGGACAGATTCACAAGATAGCTGTCCATGGAGTCAGTGAACAAATCAAGATTATCCTCATTTTCATTTATCACATTTACTCTGCCTTCATCATACTTTTCGATCAGCCTGCAGCTACGTCTGAGATTTTTAAAGGCAACCTCGCCCATATGGGTGATGGCTTTGTTGGATTCATCCAGTGCCATGGCAGGTACCTGGAAAAGTTTTGCATCCGGAACAACCAGATCGGCTCTGTCCTCCGCATCGGAAGCCTCAGGCTTGATTATCTTTAGGGAAACGTTAACCAGCACTCCGGCAAAAGGTACGAGCACAATAGCGGTAACAAGGTTAAAAATTGTCTGGAAATTTGCTATGTCCCCGCTGTTCACTATACCTTCCCAAAGTTCAGGGAAGCCTCCTGCCCATTTAATAAGAGACATTACCACCATAAAGAAAATAGTTCCGATAACATTGAAAAGAATATGAACTATGCCGGTTCTCTTAGCATCCTTGGATGAGCCGATGGAACATACCATTGCGGTGGTAACACAGGTCCCTAAGTTTATACCCATAATCAAAGGATAAATCAGGTTAAAGGACATGGCTCCGGTAACTGAAATGGCCTGAATCATACCAACGGTAGCAGAAGAACTCTGTACGATTACCGTTATAATAAGTCCGGCGCAGATTGCCAGCATCGGATTATCACTGAATCTTTGCATGAGATTGACAAATGTATCAGATTCGGCGAGAGGTTCTACTGCCGCGGTCATATTAAGCAGCCCCGAAAAAAGCACGCCGAAGCCGATGGCTATTTCTCCGGGAGTCTTACTTTTAGGTGTTTTTACAAACATTAAAAGTATTATCCCCGCGACGGTGGCTACAGGCGCCAGAGTATCCGGCTTGAAGAATTCAAGAATCATGCTTCCGGAGGAATCAATATCCATAAGCCTTATAATCTGAGCCGTTATCGTTGTACCTATATTGGCTCCCATTACAATGCTTACAGCCTGCTTAAGGTTGAGAATACCTGCGCTTATCAGACCTACGGTAAGCACAATGGTTGCAGTTGAGCTTTGTATTACTGCTGTAACCAGCATGCCTGTAATGACTCCCATCACTACATTCTGCGTCGCTTTTCCCAGAACATTTTTAAGCGCTGAGCCCGACAAATTTTTTAGTCCGTCTCCCATAACCTCCATTCCATAGAGGAACATAGCCAAACCGCCCAGGAGTTTAATGACTGAAAAAATATCCATTACTTGATTTTCCTTTCTTTAATCAGCAAAATAATTATATCTATTCCGAAATGACCTCGCCTTGAAGACTGAAGGTATTGGATGCGGTAATCCGAACTTTTACAACTTTTCCTATCATTTCCGGCGTTCCGCGGAAATTAACCAGCTTAAAGGTTTCTGTCCTTCCCCCATAGGTTTTGGAGTTGGTTTTTGACGGTCCGTCAACCAGAACTTTTTCAGTTTTTCCAACATATTCGGCATTTTTTTCAGCAGATATTCCGTTAATGACATCTACCAGTCTGTTGAATCGTTCGTGCTTGACATCCTCAGGAATCTGGTTATCGTATTTGGCTGCCGGCGTTCCCTCTCTCACAGAATACAAAAATGTAAAGGCTGAGTCATATCTTACCTCTCGGCACAGGCTGAGAGTTTCTTCAAAGTCCTCCTCGCTCTCACCGGGGAATCCTACAATTATATCCGTGGAAATGGCCATATCGGAGTCAACTTCCCGCAGTTTTTTTATCAGCTTTAGATATGCCTCTTTGGTGTATTTTCTGTTCATCTGCTCAAGGACTATGTCGGAACCCGCCTGAACAGGCAGATGAAAATAATGGCATAACTTTTTGCATTCCTTAAATGTATTAATCAGCTTGTCCGAAAGGTCCTTAGGATGACTGGTCATAAAACGTATTCTTTCTATACCTTCAACTTCGTCAATGAGATGAATAAGGTCGGCAAAGTCACAAGTCCCAAGTCCGGTTTCACTTATACCTTTATATGAATTAACATTTTGGCCCAGAAGCATGACTTCTTTAACCCCGTCAGCAGCAAGTTCTTTTATCTCCCTTAAAATATCCTCGGGCTTTCTGCTGCGCTCCCTGCCTCTTGTGTAAGGCACAATACAATATGTACAGAAGTTATTGCACCCGTACATGATGTTTACAAATGCCTTGTGTTTAAACAATCTTTTGGCAGGAAGTCCCTCGACAATTTCTCCCCCCTCCTGCAATACCGAAAGTTGCTTCTGCTTCTCGTTGTAGAGATTATCAAGGAGCAAAGGCAGTTCATGTATATTGTGAGTTCCGAAGATTATATCCACCCAGGGGTATTTAGCCTTCAGAGTATCTATAATATGCTGCTGTTGCATCATACAGCCGCAGACACACACAGTAAAGTTTTCATGCTCCTCCATCTTCTTCTTTTTAAGCTGTCCAAGGGTTCCGAAAAACCGCTTGTCTGCATTTTCTCTGACGCTGCATGTGTTAAATATTACAATATTCGCATCTTTTCTGTCCCCGGCCTGCTCATATCCTCTTTCAATCAGCATTCCAGCAATTGTTTCCGAATCATGCTCATTCATCTGGCAGCCGAAGGTTGTAATGTGAAATTTCTTTTCCAATTATTCAGTCTGACCTTTCTGTAAAAAATAATTATATAATATGCATCTCGTTCTTCATTTCTCTGCCCATAAGATAGGATACGGCACTTCGTGCATCCATTTCCCCATGGATTACTTTATAAATGCTTTCCGTAATAGGCATCTCTATTCCATATCGCTGTGCTAAAGTATAGGCCGCTTCGGCGGTAGATATACCCTCTACTACCATGCCGATACGCTTTACGGCTTCATCAGGATCAACCCCTTCTCCAATCAGAATACCACATCTTCTGTTTCTGGAATGCATACTGGTGCAGGTTACTATCAGGTCTCCTATTCCCGTAAGCCCGGAAAACGTCTTCATCTCTGCCCCCATGGTCAGCCCCAGACGGGTTATCTCCGTTATTCCTCTCGTCATCATGGCTGCTTTGGCATTGTCACCGAAGCCCAGTCCGTCGGAAATGCCTGCGCCGAGAGCAATTATGTTTTTAAGTGCTCCACCCAGCTCCACTCCTGCCAGATCTTCGTTTGTGTATACCCTGAACCTTTCTGTAATAAACAGCTCCTGCACTTCCATGGCAAGAATGTGATCTTTGCCTGCTGCCGCCACCGTGGTAGGAAGCTGTCTTGCCACTTCTTCAGCGTGAGAAGGACCCGAGAGGACTGCATACCTAATTCCGGGTATAACATCCTCAGCAGTCTGGGAAAGTCTGAGAAGAGTGTTTTTTTCTATTCCCTTTGCCACATTTATTACAGGCACTGAAGGTTTTATATATTCCGCCGTGCGGCTGAGCACCTGGCGAAAGCTCTGAGAAGGCACAGCAAACAGCAGATAGTCCTTCCCATCTGCCGCTTCCCTCAGATCATCGGTTAAGGTAATTTTATCCGGAAGTCTGACTCCGGGAAGGTAATGCCGGTTTTCTCCTGAGCTTCTCATATCCTCGATGTGCTCTTTTTTACGTGCCCAAAGAGTAACCTGATGCCCCTTTCCTGTCAGTACCATTGCCAGAGCCGTTCCGAAGCTCCCCGCTCCGATAACTCCAATTTTCTTCTGATTATACATTTTATACATTCTCTATCTCCAGTTCCTCCGAAGTATAAAAGCAGTGTTATTTTTTAAATGACATTTTAGGCTCTTCGCCTCTGATGAGCCTTTTTATATTTGCTCCGTGCTTTATCAGCACAATTAAGGCCATCAATGAACCTATCCATATAAAACCAGGTTCCATGAACCAGCAAAGCAAAGGAAAGGTAATTGCTCCAAGCAGAGAGCCCACCGACATTCTCTGTGTAAGTGCAAGGCCCACAGCCACAACCGCCAGCGCCGAAAGCCCCAGCATCCAGTTTACCGCAAGAATGGCACCGAAAGCAGTAGCCACTCCTTTACCGCCCTTGAAACTGTAAAAACATGGCCATATATGACCGCAGAAAACAGCTATCGCGCATAGATATCCCGTTTCTGCTCCTCCAATGAGATTTCCTGCAGCAACAGCCAAAACTCCCTTTCCAATATCAATTACAAGGGTTATGAGAGCTGCTTTTTTCCCCAGAACTCTCAGAGCGTTAGTCGTACCTGCATTGCCGCTGCCTTCTTTCTTTATATCAACTCCGGCCATCTTTCCCAGTATGATGGATGGGGAGATGTTTCCCAGAAAGTATGCTATAACAACGGGAACAATAATCTTCCAATACATATTCTACTCCTCTTTCTCGCCTTTTTCTCTGAATACAAATTTGATGGATGTGCCTTCAAATCCAAAGCCTTCTCTGATTTTATTTTCAAGATATCGGGCATATGAAAAATGCATAAGTTCCCTCTTATTTATCTGGAAACTGAAAAGAGGCGGTTTCACGGCAACCTGAGTTACATAGTAGATCTTCAGTCTTCTTCCTTTATCCGAAGGCGGCTGTTTCATCATAGTTGCATCGGCAATCAGACTGTTAAGCTGTCCCGTCGGCACCCTCATGGCTCTCTTTTCAGCCACATACTTAGCCATCTCAATTACCTGAAAAACTCTCTGTTTATCTTTTACAGATATAAATACCGAAGGTGCGTAGGACATGAACTGCATCTCCGCTTCGATAAGGCGTTTAAAGTCTCGCATAGTGTTGGTTTCCTTTTCAATAAGGTCCCATTTGTTAACCACCACCACAATACCCTTACCGGCCTCATGAGCAACCCCGGCAATTTTTTTATCCTGTTCGGTTATGCCCTCTGCGGCATCAATAACCAAAAGACATACATCACATCTTTCGATGGCTGCCACTGCCCTTACAACGCTGTAACGCTCAATATCCTCGCTAACTCTGGATTTTCTTCTTATACCTGCAGTGTCTATAAGAATGTACTTTTCTCCGTCCTTTTCAAAAGGTGTATCTATGCTGTCTCTGGTAGTTCCTGCAATAGGGGATACTATCACTCTGTTTTCTCCCAGGAGACAGTTTATCAGCGATGATTTCCCCACATTAGGTTTCCCGATGACAGCAATCTTGATGGTGTCATCGTCGTCCTCATCAAGGTCATCAGGAAAACTTTCCACTATTTCGTCTAGCACGTCTCCAAAATTCAGCATGTTTGCCGCTGAAACAGGAATCGGTTCTCCCAAGCCCAGTTCATAAAAGTCATAAAAGTCCTCCGGCAGCTTTGTCGGATTGTCAATTTTATTTACTACCAGGATAACCTTTTTGCCTGTACGCATAAGCATGCTTGCCACTTCTCTGTCAGCATGAGTAAGGCCTTCCTTCCCGTCTGTGAGAAAAAGTATTACATCAGCCATATCCATGGCAATCTGAGCCTGTTCTCTCATCTGAGAAAGTATAACGTCAGCACTGGAAGGCTCAATTCCTCCTGTGTCTATAAGGGCAAAATGAACCGAATTCCATTCGGCTTCCGCATAGATCCTGTCCCTGGTTACCCCCGGCGTATCTTCTACTATAGAAATCCTCTTTCCCACTATTCTGTTAAAAAATGTGGATTTTCCCACATTAGGTCTTCCAACGATGGCAACTATAGGTTTACTCATCAAATATTCCTCCTATGAAGGTTTCAGGCAAAAATTCCTCCAGGTCGTCAATGCCTTCACCTACGCCTATGAACTTTATAGGCATATCAAATTCTTCGGCAATAGTTATAGCTATACCGCCCTTGGCAGTACCGTCAAGCTTTGTCAGCACAATTCCTGTAATATCGGCAGCCTGGCCAAATTCCTTTGCCTGTGACACGGCATTTTTTCCGGTGGTTGCATCCAGCACAAGAAGAGTCTCTCTTTGAGCCTCCGGATATTCCCGCGAAATCACTTTGTTCATCTTCTCCAGCTCATTCATCAGGTTTTTTTTGTTCTGAAGGCGTCCGGCAGTATCACATATGAGCACATCTATTTTTTTGGCTTTTGCAGACTGAATGGCATCAAATATTACCGCCGAAGGATCTGCCCCTTCCTGATGTCTGATTACATTTATGCCGTTTCTTTCTCCCCAGATTACAAGCTGCTCTGCTGCTGCGGCACGGAAAGTATCTGCTGCTGCCAACATTACGGTCTTCCCCTGCTTTTTGCATCTGTTGGCCAGCTTCCCTATGGTAGTAGTCTTTCCTCCCCCGTTGATTCCTATCATGAGGACTACAAGAGGGGTTTTTTCACTGAGCTTCTGCCTTTCTCCCTTATCCACAGCCTCTGTAAGAATGGCTTTAAGAGCCTTTATCACTCCATCAGGACTTGTAATATAGTCATTTTTGATTTTTTCTCTGAGCTTTGTCATGACATTCATGGTGGTATCCATTCCAATGTCAGAGGTTATCAGAATTTCCTCAAGCTCGTCCATTAAATCCTCGTCAACCTCAGCTCTCGCCATAACCGCATCGGCAATTTTCTCGCTGAGCCTTCCGAAGAATGATTTTTTTTCATTGAATAGAGACATCTTTTCTCCTCTCATATCCGGTTACAGGTCAATTTTATCTCCAAGCCTGAGGGATAATACCTTAGAAATACCCTGTTCAGGCATTGTTACGCCGTAAAGAACATCCGCATGCTCCATGGTTGCTTTCTGATGGGTTACGATAGCAAACTGAATATCGTGGAATTTTCTCAGATATCCTGCAAACCTATCAATATTGACATCATCGAGTGCAGCTTCCACCTCGTCAAGAATGCAGAAAGGTGTCGGCTTTGTTTTAAGCACGGCGAACATAAGGGCTATAGCAGTCATGGTTTTTTCTCCGCCGCTCATAAGATTAATATTCTGCAGCTTCTTTCCCGGTGGCTGTGCTATTATCTCAATGCCCGCTTCCAGCGGATTGTTGTCATCGTCAAGCCTCAGCTCGGCGTGTCCGCCCCCAAAAAGTTCCTTGAAAATATCCTCAAAGTTTACCACAACCTGATCGAAGTTTTCCTTGAATTTAGTCTTGATGGTCTTTTCCATATCATCGATTATGGCTTTGAGCTCATCCATGGCTTTGATTATGTCAGCGCGCTGCTCGGTGAGGAAACCGTATCTTTCGCTTACCTGCTCGTACTCTCTGATAGCGCCTACATTGATATCCCCGAGCTCTCTCATACGGTTTCTTATTTCTCTGCTTTCCTTTACAGCAGGAGCCAAAGAAAAATCGTCCTTTTTAAACTCAAGTGCCTGAGCAAAAGATATTTCAAATTCATCCCAAAGTTTTTCTTTTATGGTATCCAGCTGGGTCTCATTTTTTGCAAGCTTGATCTCCTGCTGATATTTCTGATCCTGATATGCGTTGAGGCTGTCGCTCACAGAATAGTATTCAGCATTAAGGGCATTTAATTCTTCCACCAATGCTGATTTTTCCTCAGCGATTCTCGCTATGTAATCTTCAAGCCGGGACTTTTCTTCGGCGAGGGCTTTTACCGCATCACCCACATCTTCTGAATTAAAGATAAGCTTGTTTTTCTCCTGTTCCAGCACTTCCAGCATGTCCTTTCTTTCATCGATCTGCATTGTAAAATCGTCGATAGATTCCTGAACACGGTCGAGAAGCTGACATATGGCATCATATTTATTTTCCCTATCTGTTTTTGCAATCCTGGCAGACGTTATCTCTTCGGTTGCGAAATTCACCTTCTCTTTTATTTTCTCATACTCTTCAAGCCTTGTGTTTATCTCTTCGTTTAGTCTGATGATTTCCGCTTCTGTATCTTGGGCATGATGGAAAGCGTCTTCGGAAAGTTTTACGGCATTTGCATAATCCTGCTCAATTGCAGCCAGTTCTCTCTCTTTCTTGGCTGTATTTTCTTCTGCATCTCTGCCGCTGTTCTCCAGCATCCTGAGTTTTGCTGAGAGATCCGCTGCCTCGATTTCCAAATCCCGGCGGCGTGTTTCCATAGTATCGATTTTCTCTGCCAGTTCCTCTGCTTTATTCTTTTCTAAGCTGAGCTTTTCTTCGATGCTTCTGTATTCTTTCTTTAAAGCCTCTGCCTCTTCGGTGAGTTTTTCTATCTCGCTGCGTCTTGCCAGAAGATTCGCCGTGGCATTTTTGTATTTTCCGCCTGTTATTGCGCCGCTGGCATTTATGATTTCTCCGTCGAGGGTTACAAATCTCAGACCGCTGCCTGCTGCTTTTGAAAGGGCAACTGCTCTGTCCATACTGTCAACAATTGCAACCCTGCCAAGTAAATAGCGGAAAATCTCTCTGTATTTATCATCATACTCGATCAGATCAGACGCCAGACCTCTGAATCCGGGTGCTCCGCTTATAGCTCTGCTGATGCTTGCCGGGGAGGATTTTATTGATTCCACCGGCAGAAAAGTCAATCTGCCGGCCTTGTTTGTTTTAAGCAGATTTATGGCTTCTTTGGCATTAGAATCCCTTTCGCAGACGATATTCTGCATGGCTCCGCCGAGAGCTGTTTCCACTGCAATCTCAAGTCCCGCAGGAACCTTCATCAGCTCGGCTAATACTCCGTCAATGCCTTTGATATTTGATTTCATTATAAACCTGACAGCACCATTATAGCCTTCATAATTATTCTCCATTTCCTCAATGGTCTTTTTTCTGGCCGTAATCTGGCTGCCTCTTATCCGTATATCCTCTGCCTGGGTATTTAGCTTTTTAATATTCTCGCTGCATGAAATTCTCTCTGCTCTTGCGACCTCCAATTCAATCTCTGACTTTTCCATGAGAACAAGGTTGGCTTTATGAAGAGCTTCTGTTTTTTCAACAGCTTCTTTGTGAACTTTGTTGCTTTCTTCAAGCTCTGCCCCCTCAGACAAAATCTGCTCTTTTCTCCTCACAAGAGATTCCTTATAGCTTTCCATGCTTTTTGCCTCAGAGCGTTTTGCAGATGCTTCACTGTGGAGAGTATACATCATGTTTTTTGCGTCTTCAATAATTTCAGAAAGCTTAAGCGATTCCTCGGTTATCAGATTATATGTCTCTACCTTTTCACTTAGCTTGTCCTTTTCCTCATTGAGTTCCGCAAAAACAGCCCCTTTGTTTGCTTCAAGTTTTTCCGCATTCTCGGCTTCTCGACTGAGTTTTTCTTCCAGTTGACTGATTTCCTCGCTTATTCTGGCGTAGTCTCTATCGAAGCCTGCCACTTTTTCGCTATCCAGCTGGCTCTTGCTGGTCAATCTATTTATTTCCTCAACCTTTAAGAGAAGTTTATCTCTGGCATCGCTTGCCAACTGCTCCAGACTTTCATTTCTGGCTCTGTCCGCAGTAAGCTTCTCATCCATTTCCTTCTTCTTAATCGTAAACTTTTCAATATTTTCAGCCAGCTGCCCCGCATCTTCTCTCAAGGTGTTATTAGAGCTGTCCAGCTTTTCCACATTTTTAAGTGTAATATTTATCTCAAGTTCTCTGTACCTGTCCTTGAGCTCCAGATATTCCTTAGCTTTGGCGCTGTCCTCCTTTAGTCCGTCAATTCGCCCCTCAATTTCTCCGATTATATCATTTACTCTTTCAAGGTTTGCATTGGCACCTGCAAGCTTTCTCTCTGATTCGGCTTTCTTGCTTTTATACATAACAACACCGGCGGCCTCTTCAAAGATTTCTCTCCTGCTTTCCGGTTTGCTGCTTACTATATCCGCAATCTTTCCCTGTCCTATGATTGAGTATCCATCCACTCCGATGCCTGTATCCATAATAAGCTCCCTTATGTCACGAAGACGGCAGTGGCTGTTATTTATAAGATACTCACTTTCACCGGAGCGATACATCCTTCTTGTTATTGCAACCTCGTTATAATCTATAGGCAAAATTCCGGTAGAATTATCTATTACGAGAGTGACTTCCGCCATACCTCTTGATTTTCTTGAAGCAGTACCCGAAAAAATAACTTCCTCCATTTTACCGCCTCTGAGCATCTTAGGGCTCTGCTCCCCAAGAACCCATCTTATGGCATCACTTATGTTGCTCTTTCCGCTCCCGTTAGGTCCGACTATACATGTAACACCCTCATGAAATTCTATTACAACAGGTTCTGCAAAGGATTTAAATCCATGCATTTCTAATCTTTTAAAGTACATCTAAAAATCTTCTCCTCTCCTGAGAGTGTTAAGTGTCTGCCTGGCAGCATTCTGTTCCGCCTCTTTTTTGCTTTTGCCGGAACCGCTGCCATATCGCATTCCGTTACATTCCATGTGCATAAAGAAAGTTTTATCATGAGCCGGGCCTTCCTCTCTGTCTATTACATAAGAAATGTTTACCGGCGCTCCCCTGCTTTGAAGGACTTCCTGAACTTCGGATTTATAATCAAGAAATATCTTTCCTTCAACCGCTTTGTCTATGGTGTCTTTTAAAAGCTCCAGTACAAATTTCTCAGCTGTCTGATATCCTCCGTCCAGATAAAGTGCGCCGATTACCGCCTCGGTGCCGTCAGCAAGAATGGAATCCTTACTCCGGCCTCCGGCACTTTCTTCGCCGTGACCCATGTTTATAAATCTGCCCAGATCAATTTTTCTGGCTGCCTCTGCCAAGGATTTTTCGCACACTATAAGCGCTCTTGTCTTAGTCAGTCTGCCTTCTGTTTCTCCGTCCATTCTGTGAAACAACTCTATGCTGATTATAGCATCAAGAAAAGCATCTCCCAGAAACTCAAGCCGCTCGTTATCCTTGTGTTTTGTGTTTTTCTCACGATTATAGGAGCTATGTGTGAGAGCTCTTTCTAAATAATCCCCATTCTTAAAATGATATCCTATAATTTTTTCAAGTTGTCCATTATTCACTTAAAGTTATCTCCTCAATCTCAAGCACAGAATTCTGAATGGTTTCAACCACGTTTTCCTCTACAAAAGGAATCCCTTTTAAAATTGTATTTTTTACAGCGTTAGCGCTGGAAGATCCATGCATCTTGACGATAGGCCCCTTTACACCTAAAATCGGAGCTCCGCCGTATTCCGAATAGTCAAATTCCTTCTTGAGCTCACCGAGTTTATCTATTAAAAGTGCCGCCCCGAGTTTAGCTTTTACTCCATCTGTGAACTTTTTCTTTATTACCTGTAATATATTCCAGGCAAGGCCTTCTGTAAGTTTAAGAACCACATTTCCCGTAAATCCGTCACAAACTATAACATCACAGGCGCTCTTAGGAACTTCTCTGGCTTCGACATTCCCTATAAAATTCATGTTGCTCTGCTCTAAAAGTTCGTAGGCAGCCTTGGTCAAAGTGTTTCCTTTTGCCGCTTCCGTACCTATATTCACAAGTCCTACGCGAGGTGTCTTTCTTCCTATAACCTTTTCCATATAGATATTACCCATTATGCCGAATTCAAGGAGATTATTAGGCTTACATTCCGCATTTGCACCTGCATCTACCAGCAGAGAGGCCTCTCCGCCTATTATCGGATAAATACATGCAAGAGCAGGCCGATCTATACCCTGAATCCTTCCCAGGATAAAAAGTCCGCCGGAAAGCAGCGCTCCTGTGCTTCCTGCGGAAATAAAAATATCTCCTTCTCCGCTCTTGACCATATTGATTCCTTTTACAATAGACGAATCTTTTTTTGAACGAACTGCTCTCACCGGCGCTTCTTCGTTGGTTATAACCTCACGGGCATCGGCAACCGTAATTTTTTTATGATTGTATTTATGTCTTTTTAATTCATGGTTTATTAATTCTTCCTGTCCGATTATAACTATCTCATGTTCAATTACCTCAGATGCCAGAACCGCACCTTCCACAACCGCACCCGGAGCGTTATCTCCGCCCATACCGTCTAAAATAATTCTCATAGGAAAACCTCCTGTAATGTACATACTTATACATTGTCTATCATAGCACAAAAAAAGAAAAAAGCCAACAAAATGGCCCCATTTTCTTTATTTATTGTGTCATATTTCTTTTTTTTCTTATTCTAATTTATTTTAAAAGTTGACCTAAAGTTTTCCTTTTAAGTTCCGCTTCTATAATCTCCTCTAACCTTATACATTCCTCATGTATCGAACAAGGCGTCTGGCAGTTCAATGGACATACAAAGCCGTCTCTCATACATTTGTTTACTACAGGCCCGGGCTCGATTATATTTTTTAAATCCCAGAGGGTCAGATCACCAGGCTCAATAATAAGTCTATATCCTCCGTTTGTGCCTCTCTCCGCTGAAACAATGCCGGCCTTCTTGAGTTTTCCGAGAATTTTGCGGGCAAAATCTTTACTCATGCACTCGGCTTTTTCAATCTGCGCAGCGTTAGAAAGCTTTGTCTTGTTAAGCTGTCTGATAATTCGAACCGCGTAGTCCAGTTCTCGTGAAATAATCATCTTTTTTATCTCCTCAAAAGTCTCTCCGCATGTAGTATAACACATTCTCAAAATATTTTAAAGTTTTTTGTTCTTCTTTTTGTACATTAAATTTTTATTGCATACCTAAAAAAGATATGGTAATATATCTTTGTAACTCAGCTATGGGGCATTAGCGCAGCTGGGAGCGCGTTTGACTGGCAGTCAAGAGGTCAGGGGTTCGAGCCCCCTATGCTCCACCAAAAAAACGGAATGGTTGTTTGACCGTTCCGTTTTTTCTATGTATTCCTATTTATATTCTTCTCTTAATTTTCTGATAAGTTCATCTATTCTGTGAACTACCTTTACAAAGTCATCTTCCTTATATCCTCTGGTAGTCATCGGAGCAGTACCGATTCTCACCCCTGAAGTTTCCTTTGGAGATCTCTTTTCGCAAGGCACACAGTTCTTATTAAGTGTTATGCCGATTTCATCACATCTTTCCTGTAATACCTTTCCGCTGAACGGCTCATCGGACAAGTCGAGAAGAATCAGGTGATTATCTGTTCCTCCGGTTACGATTTTATATCCCAGTTTGATGAATTCGTCGGACATGGCCTTGCAGTTCTTTACCACCTGGTGAACATATTCCTTATATTCAGGGCTTAAAGCTTCCTCTGCGCATACCGCCTTACCGGCTATAATGTGCTCTAACGGGCCGCCCTGTGCGTAAGGGAAAACAGCACTGTCCACTTTCTTAGCCAGTTCAGGTCTTGAGAAAATAAGGCCACCGCGAGGTCCCCTCAGTGTTTTGTGAGTTGTGGTAGTTATAATATCAGCATATCCGAATGGTGACGGGTGGGCGCCTCCTGCTACAAGGCCTGCAATATGAGCCATGTCAACCATGAAATAAGCACCTACTTCCTTTGCGATTTCAGCAAAGGAAGGAAAATCAATAGTTCTTGAATATGCCGACGCACCTGTCATTATAAGCTTAGGTCTGCATGCCAGAGCTTTTTTTCTCACATCTGCCATATCGATATATCCTTTTTCATCAACATCGTAAAATACGACGTTATAGAGCTTTCCGCTGAAATTTACAGATGAACCGTGGGTAAGATGTCCTCCGTTGTCCAGACTCAGGGAAAGGATGGTATCTCCCGGTTCCAAAATAGATTTATATGCTGCAAAATTAGCCTGTGAACCGCTGTGTGGCTGAACGTTTACATGGTAATCAGTATCAAATACCTTTCTCCACATATCGCAGCAGTACTCTTCCAGCTGGTCTACAAACTCTGTTCCGCCGTAATAACGGCTTGTATTGCCGGAAGTACGAACATAAGGATAACCTTCTGCATACTTCCATGACAGACAGCTGCCGCAGGCCGCCAGTACTGCCTCCGAGCAGTAGTTTTCAGAAGCAATAAGCTCTACATTATTCTTCTGACGATTGTATTCCTTTTCAATCAGGCCTCCCACTACCGGCGATGTTTTCTTGATAATTGCAATATTGTCCACATTGTAAGTGCTGTTGTCTTTTCCGTTAACGTCGAACATTTTGTTATTCCTCCAATAAATGATGATTAGCAGGAACAATTTTACCATATTTTAATTGGAAGTTCAAGGATTTATATTATGTATTACGCTCTTCTGTACTGATATCATATTTCTTCGATTTTTACAATGGATACCTCAAAGGCCTTTCTGGTCTCAGATGTTCCGTCCTCCAGCTTTTTTCTGTACTCACGACTTTGAATTCTCCCCTCTATGGAAAGTTTTGTGCCAACACTGAGGCTTTCAGCATAACCCGCATTCCGTCCCCAGGCTATGCATGGTACATAGTCAGATTTGTTATACATTCTGTTAACAGCAAGCATTAAGTCACAGATATCTCTTCCAAGGGGAGATGTGCGTTTAACAGGCTCTTTACATAAAAACCCTTCAAGATATACGTAGTTTTCGTTGTATCCAAAGTTTTCGCTGGTGTATATTTCCTTTGCAAAGACCACCACATTAAGTTTGTTTCTTCCCTCTAAAAGCTCGTTATATGTTCTCACCTGACCCTTTATCTCTATGTAGTCGTTTATTCTGGGCGGATTATCAAAGATAAGTCTCTCCGATACCATGATATTGATTTCGTCTATGTAGCCGCTTCGCCTTTCTATACCCAGAACAAATGTATAGAAAATCTCTCCATAGGTTTTATGACTGAATTTAAGCTCAGTAAGAACCGCCCCGCAAAGTTCCGCTAAATTGCTTTCCATATTTTTCCTCCATAGTTTTAGTGTCTATACATTTTATTATTTGGGAGGAAAAGTATTCCTAAAGGTGGCAAAACCCCGCCGGTTAAGGCGAGGTTCTTTTCATAAAGATATTGATATATTTATTGGTCAATGCTACCACAACAAATCCAAGGGAAATGGCTAAAGCAATGGTCAGGGCAGCTACACCGCTTTCCGTGAACATGGTCTCATCCTGCTCAACCAGTCCAAGCATTGTATAATAGAGGCTTCCTCCCGGTATGAGAGGCACTGCCGATGCCGTCAGAAAAATAGTTGCCGGCGCCTTATTTAATCTCGCCATAATCTCCGCATAAATTCCCACAAAAATCGATGCTATGAGATATGGCACAAAATATCCTGCAATAAAACTTTGTACTGCCAGATATACCATCCAGGTGACAGCCCCGCCGACTCCGGCCAGAACTATCTGCCTGCCTTTCATCTTAAAAAATATCGCAAATCCGATAGAACCTGCAAAGGCAGCTATTGTCTGAATTATCATAATGTACCACCTCCCATAAGCATTATGGAAAGAGCAAATCCGGAGGCTATGGCCGCTGCCTGAAGCAAAGAGTTGGTAAGTCTGAGCATTCCCGTCACTATATCGCCTGTGAGCATGTCTCTGACTGAATTTGTCATAGCTATGCCCGGTATGAGCAGCATGATTCCTCCTATAATTATTTTATCCTGATGAGTTCCCAATCCCGCTTTCATCAATAAGAAAGTATATAAGCCCGAACAAAACGAAATTATAAACATCATAGCCAGTTGATTCT
Organism: uncultured Clostridia bacterium; assembly: GCA_945644815.1. Classification (GTDB taxonomy): domain Bacteria; phylum Bacillota; class Clostridia; order Peptostreptococcales; family Anaerovoracaceae; genus SUG1106. The sequence goes on along the minus strand of CALZFA010000002.1, from coordinate 15,587 downwards.
TTTCGTATCTGCTCATAAATCGTATCGTCGCCATCATAGCCAGCCCCAATACAGCAGAAGCTGCCCCGTCTTCAAAATTTCCTCCGAAAAACACGGCAAATCCGCCGGCAATAAGCGATGCCCCCAGGTACTCTATCCATCCGGGATAGTTTTTTCTCGACATCACCTTGTCGTACTTTTTCCGGATTTCAGTTACTGACGGCTTTTCTCCGCATATCCATCTGGACAGATCGTTCAGATAGTCCAGCTTATCGAAATTAACATTATTCCTCACAATCCGCCTTATCTGAGTAACAATATTTTCATCCGGATCCTCCATTGTTACCTGTATATTGGATGTAATGATGAAAGCATTTACTCTGGTGCATCCATAAGCCGTGCACATTCTTTCAATGCTGTCTTCTACGCGGCTCACTTCTGCTCCACATACCAGCATTTCCTCGGCAATATCCAGAATTGCCTGTAATAGTTTGGTGTAATCCATCACTCAATCTCCAGTTTCATAACCTCAGGATGGCAGCTCACTTGATACTGAGGACACTGCTTGCATTCGAAAAAGTTTGGTGCTTCAGAAGGGTCTATTGCCTCAAATCCCAGCTTTCTGAAAAATCCCGGTGCTCTCGCAACAAGGTATATTCTTTCTCCACCGAGCTTTTTTACTTCCGAAATAACCTTATCAACAAGAATTTTTCCCATTCCTGTTTTTCTCATCACCTTGTCAACTGCAATGCCGTCGATGATATATTCTTCTTCCCTTTTGGCAAGTACACAGCCTGCCACCAAGTAATCATCCCCCTGAGTTATTTTCCAGCATTTTACTATATCTGTGTCGACTTCCTCGTCACCGTCGAACTCCAGTTGATTCTCGACAAAAAACCTTACCAGTCTTTCGTATTCGTCAGTTGACCTCATTGTAAATTTCATCATCTTCTTTACCCCTGCTTTTCATGCTTAAGAAGTCCTCTTACAGCTCCTATCATGTAAAGAGAGCCTGCATAAAGGATTACATCAAAACTTTCTCTCCGGGATTTCTCTGCCGCTGCCTTTACAGCTTTCCTGCAGTCGGAAACGCCCTCACATTTTGCGCCTAAAGTCTCTATCTGATGCTTCAGTATATCTGAATCAAGCTTTCTGGGGTTTTCCGGCTCTGTGGCAATAAAGAAATCCGTTATAGCTGTAAACTCCTTGAGAATGCTTTCAGTGTCCTTGTCTGCCAGCACTCCTGTCACCATGAGGATTTTTTTGCCCGAAAGGTATTCTTTGATTGCTTTTCGCAGAGCTGCCGCACCCTCCGGATTATGCGCACCGTCAATAATAACTAACGGCTTTTCTCCCTTTTCCGATATAACCTCAAAGCGTCCTATCTGCCTTGCAGCCTTGAAGCCTCTATAAATGACATCTCTATGAAGGGAAACATCTCCCCTTTCCTCCATTATGCTCAGAGCAGCCAGTGCGCATATGGCGTTCTTTATCTGGTGTTCTCCCGGCATGGAGATTTCAAGGTTATCAAAGGATACGCCCTGAATATTAATATCGAATGTAGAACCAGTCAGTCCTTGAGTTTTTATATTGTACGGGACTTGGCGCGTCTCAAAGTACATGCAGCCCAGTTCTGATGCTTTATCCTCAATAACCTTCAAAGCCTCCTCCGACTCGGCGCTTGTTACTACCGGGCAGCCTTCCTTTATTATGCCCGCCTTTTCTGCGGCAATTTCAGAAAGGGTATTCCCAAGTCTGTCAGTATGGTCAAAGGAAATTGAGGTTATAACAGATATCAGCGGCGATTTGCATACATTGGTGGAATCTCCTCTGCCCCCAAGTCCCACTTCCATAACAGCATAGTCACAGCCTTTCTCCCTGAAATAAAGAAAAGCTATGGCCGTTATTACTTCAAACTCTGTGGGTGACTGTTCTCCTCTTGCAGTCATAATGTCTACACCGTGCAGAACTCTGTCTGTATAAAGGGACAAGTCTTGGTCGGAAATATACTTTCCGTTCAGCTCTATTCGCTCATTAAACACCTGAAGAAAAGGCGAGGTGTACAGACCGGTTCTGTAGCCTGCCGCCTGAAGAACGCTGTAAATATACCTGCATACAGAGCCCTTACCGTTTGTCCCCGCAACATGAATAATCTTAAGCTCATCCTGCGGGTTCCCCAAAAGTTCCAAAAGCGAATTCATTCTTTCCAATCCGAGAATGCTTCCAAACTTCTGAAATTCATGGATTTTTTCTATTGCTGAATTTGTACTTACTGAATTCATTGTATTGTCCTTATTTTATCTTCTCGGAAACGGATTCAAGCTGTGCTGCTACCTTAGTCAGCATTTCCTCGTACATTTCTTTCTTTGCCTTTTCTTCGTTGATTACCTTTTCCGGTGCCTTGCTCACAAACCCCTGGTTTGAAAGCTTGCCGTTAACTCTGGCAACCTCGCCTTCCAGCCTCTTCTTTTCCTTGGTTAATCTGTCAAACTCTTCCTTGTAGTCTACAAGGTCATCCAGCGGCACAAAGATTTCAGCTCCGTCGATTACGGCAGAAACTGCATCATCGGGAATTTCAGCCTTACTTGCTGCAAAGATGATTTCGGTGATGTTGCCGAGGTTTTGCAGGTACTGTGCTCCTGCTTTCAAAGTCTCTTCCTTCTCGCCCTCGGCCAGAATGATGGCTCTCAGCTTCTTGGAAGGCACCACATTCTTTTCTGCCCTGATGTTTCTTATGGCCTTGATTGCGTCCATTGCCGTCTCAACGATCTTCGACGACTTGGGATAGATATAGCTGATGCTTGTCTTAGGCCATTCCGCTTTAATAAGGTATCCCTGTTCGTCCTCGCCGTGAGGCAGGAATCCCCAGATTTCTTCTGTGATAAACGGCATAAACGGATGAAGAAGCTTGAGCATGTTTTTCAGGCACATAACCAGAGTGAATCTTGCAACCTTCTTGTCCTCTTCGCCGCCTGCCCATAGTCTTGGTTTTACCAGCTCGATATACCAGTCGCAGTACTCATTCCAGATAAGGTCGTAAACCTTCTGACCGGCCAGAGCCAGATCGTATCTTTCCATGGCCGTATCCACATATTCAATCGCTTCGTTTACTTTATTGATAATCCACTTGTCCTCATCTTTAAGCGGGATGTTTGCAAAGTTTGTGGTGTTGGCGCAGCATCCGCCGCAGCAGTCTGCGCAGCACTTGGCCATTTCCTTAAAGCTTCCGTCCTCATTCTGAAGATTCATGATTACGAATCTTGAAGCGTTCCAAAGCTTGTTGGCAAAGTTTCTGCAGGATTCCAGTCTGTCTTCCTTGAATCTCATATCGTTGCCCGGTGTGATACCTGTGGAAAGCATGAATCTCAATGCATCTGCGCCGTACTTGTCTATGATTTCAAGAGGGTCTACACCGTTGCCCAGTGATTTGGACATCTTGCGGCCCTCTGCGTCTCTTACCAGTCCGTGGATATATACATCGTGGAAAGGTACATCTCCCATGTATTCCAAACCGGAGAACACCATTCTTACTACCCAGAAGAAAATGATATCATAGCCTGTTACCAGCACATCTGTAGGATAGAAATATTCAAGGTCTGGTGTCTTTTCCGGCCAACCCAGGGTTGAGAAAGGCCACAGAGCGGAGCTGAACCAGGTGTCAAGAACATCCTCGTCCTGATGCATGTGGATGCTTCCGCACTTAGGACATTTTTCCGGCTGGTCATAGGCTACAACCATTTCGCCGCACTCGTCGCAGTAGTATGCCGGAATTCTGTGTCCCCACCAGAGCTGACGTGAAATACACCAGTCTCTGATCTCCTCGAGCCAGTGAAGATAAGTCTTTTCAAATCTTTCGGGTACGTGTCTGAGGGTGCCGTTCTTTGCGGCTTCGATTGCCGGTTTAGCCAGTTCTTCCATTGCTACAAACCACTGGTCGCTGATCATGTCCTCGATTACAGTGTGGCATCTGTAGCATTCTCCCATCGGGATAACCTTTTCCTCGGTCTTAACCAGATAGCCTGCTGCCTCAAGGTCGGAAACCCAGTTCTTACGGCATTCGTAGCGTTCCTGTCCCTCGTACTTTCCTGCAAGAGCATTCATGGTGGCGTCCTTGTTGATGCAGGTCGGGCAGCCAAGTCCCGCACGCTGTCCCACTTCAAAGTCGTTAGGGTCGTGGGCAGGAGTAATCTTTACTGCGCCTGTTCCCTTTTCAGGGTCAGGATACATGTCTGCTATAATAGGGATTTCCTTGCCTACAATCGGCAGGATTACCTTCTTTCCTACTAAATCCTTGTATCTTTCGTCTGACGGATGAACTGCGATAGCTTCATCGGCGAACATTGTCTCAGGTCTTGATGTGGCCACTACGATACCATCAAAGGAGCCGTCTGCTGACGGATATCTGAAATACCAGTACTTTCCGTTCTTGTCTTCGTGTTCCACTTCTGCGTCTGAAAGTGTGGTCATACATGACGGACACCAGTTAACCAGACGGTTGCCCTTGTAGATAAGGCCTTTTTCGTAAAGTCTTATGAAAGCAGTCTTTACAGCATTGTTGCAGCCCTCGTCCATAGTGAAGCGTTCTCTTGACCAGTCGCAGGAGTCGCCCAGCTTACGGCACTGGCGGGTGATTCTGCCGCCGTACTCTTCCTTCCATGCCCATGCACGCTTAAGGAACTCTTCACGGCCCAGGTCTTCCTTTTCCAGACCCTCTTCCTCTCTGATCTTATTTACTACCTTAACCTCGGTAGCTATGCTGGCATGGTCTGAACCCGGCAGCCAAAGGGCGCTGTAGCCCTGCATTCTCTTCCATCTTGTGAGGACATCCTGCAGAGTCTGGTCCAGTGCGTGACCCATGTGCAGCTGTCCTGTGATATTTGGCGGCGGCATTACGATAGTGAAAGGTTTCTTGTCTTTGTCCACCTCTGCTTTGAAGCAGCCGTCTGTTTCCCACATTTCGTATATGCGGTCTTCAAAATCCTTAGGGTTATAGGTTTTTGCTAAATTTTTCTCCATGGTTTTTCCCTTTCCTGTAAATGATTTTTTCAGGCTGCCTCGGGGCTTTTCGCAATGCCTGCCGGCCAAAAACTCCGGCATAAAAAAAGTCCTTTGCAAGCCTTTACGCTCACAAAGGACGAAAATACTTTTCCGCGGTACCACCTTTGTTCCCGCACCTGCACTAAGCTGGTACGGACCCTCATTATCAATCAAAACTCAGAAGCAACCTTCACAAAACGCTTTCTTTCGCGGTTCTCAGCCCATGACCGCAATTCTCTGTAAAGTGCCGGCTTTTGCTACTCCTCTCCGTCATCGTTTTATATGCAATTATTAACTATATTATTCTATTGTCTTTTGAGGGAAAAGTCAAGACTGTATGTTGACTTTTAAAGAAAAATCGTGTACTATTAAATTAATAAAAGGAACACCGCCATTCGCACGGCGGTTCAGTCCTGAGTTTGGAGAGAAACCGTCAAACGCATTGTTTGGCGGTTTCGTTTTTATTTCTTAAGCATTGCGCAGAGAGAAATGATGGCTACAATCAGTAAACACAGCTGACAAATGTCGCTAAATGTCACATATGTATTCATCTTATCACCCTCCTTTCGAAGAGTGACCGAACCGCCAGACGGCATTCCTTATGTGTTTATTATAGCAAACATTTGTTCGCGGGTCAATACATATTCCTTTTGCTAAACTTTATTCCTCAGTCTATCTCCGTGGGCTTCCGGCATGTCTTATGCCAGTGTACTCGGCGATTTCCTTATCCAGTGTTACAAGGTTATCCATGGAAAGGTCATGCACCGAGGTGTTACCTGTTATTCTGGCGAAGGTCTTAAGCTCTTCAAGGGAAACATTCAGGAAGTTTGCAACTCTCTGAGCGGAAGCCTCCACATCAAGTCTCTTTCTCAGTTCCGGATCCTGAGTGGCTACTCCCACAGGGCATTTACCTGTGCCGCAGATACGGTACTGCTGACATGCAGCTGCAATGAGTCCTGCGCTGGCAATAGCAACTGCATCAGCTCCCATAGCTAATGCCTTGGCGAAGTCAGCGGATACTCTCAGTCCTCCCGTTATTACCAGTGAAATGTCTGAGCCTACTGAATCAAGATACTTTCTTGCTCTGCTGAGAGCATAAACGGTAGGCACAGTAGTAGCCTCTCTCAGGAAGAATGGGCTTGAGCCTGTAGCTCCGCCTCTTCCGTCTACGGTTATGAAGTCAGGCTCTGCGAATACGCAGTATTCCAGGTCGTCTTCAATATTTCCTGCGGCAATTTTAATTCCAATCGGTCTGCCCTCTGAACGCTCTCTCAGCATATCCACCATGGCTTTAAGGTCTTCCTTGGAGTTTATCTCAGGGAATTTACTCGGGCTCTGTACATCCTCTCCCTGCTTCTTGCCGCGGATTGCTGCGATTTCGGCAGTCACTTTTTCGCCCGGAAGGTGTCCGCCCATTCCCGGCTTGGTGCCCTGGCCTATTTTAATCTCAATAGCATCGGCATTTCTCAGGTTCTCGTCAGTCACACTGTACTTGTTCGGGATGTATTCAAAGATATATTTATATGATGCTTCTCTTTCCTCAGGAAGAATCCCTCCTTCACCGCTGCACATAGCTGTTTTAGCCATAGCTGAACCCTTTGCAAGAGCCACTTTTACTTCTTTGGATAAAGCACCGAATGACATGTGAGATATGTAAACAGGGCTTTCCAGCACCATAGGTTTCTTTGCATGATTGCCGATAACAGTCTTAGTTTCCACGAAGTCTCCGTCGTTCAGGGGAGCCGGATTAAGCTGTGCGCCAAGGAGCAGAATATCATCCCAGTTCGGCATAGGCATCTGTGTGCTCATAGCGCCGCCTATGGACTTGCCTGTTACTGCCATTTCGTGTATCTCTGCCATATATCTGTTTGATTGGTCATGGCGTGCTGTAGTGCTGTCATAGTCCAGCTTTAAAGTTCCACCTTCGGCTGCAGCCTTTTCATCCTCTGCAGGTGTCGATGATGCTTCTGCAGCCGGCGCACCTTCAACGGGCTTCAGGAAAGTAGTCGGTACCATACATACAGGGCAGCTGTCAAGCGCTGAAACAGGCTTGCCTTCTTTTTCCTCATCGTAAATATTTCCGCATACCATACATTTATAAATTGCCATATTGTAATCCTCCTGTTATCTACTCTTATATCTCAACCAGCTCGTACTCTCTGGTTCCGTATCCTAATTCGGCAGCCGCCTCAATGGTGTGAACGCCGTTTCTGCTCTCTATTCTTTCAATGAAGTGAGGCTTGCCCGGGTCTGAGCATGCGTACACTAAGTCAATGCAGGCCTGGTCGATGGCTACAGGGTCTGTGGACACGAGAATTCCGATATCTTCAATGCAAGGATCTTCTGCCACAGCACAGCAGTCACAGTCAACGCTCATGTTTTTCATTACATTCACATAAAGGATGTTGCCTTTCAAGTACTCTATCACCGAAAGTGCCGCATCTGCCATAGATTCAAGGAAAGCGTTATGATCTGCTGTCCATATGTCCTCAGGCACGCCTGCACCGTGGATGTATGCCTTGCCGTAGGAAGAAGCCACGCCTATGGAAAGCTGCTTCAGCGCTCCGCCGTAGCCGCCCATAGGATGTCCCTTGAAGTGAGAAAGCACCAGCATGGAATCATAGTTTGCAAGATCCTTTCCGATGTAGTTTTTCTTTATAACCTTTCCATTAGGTATAACGAGCTCCATATCAGGGCCTTCCGCGTCGAGAAGATCCACATCGAAATATCTGCTCCAGCCGTGGTCCTCTAAGAGCTTTTTGTGTTTGCGTGTTTCATTTCTTTCGCCGTCATAGGCTGTGTTGCACTCAACTACGGTGCCTCCTACATATTCGATGACCGGCTTCCAGAATTCAGGCCCCAGGAAATTCTGATTGCCTTTCTCTCCGGAATGCAGCTTTATAGCAACCTTTCCAGGTAGGTCCTTTACTGCTCTCTTATATAACTCCAGCACCTTTTCCGGTGTAATCTCTCTAGTAAAATATACAATTGAATTCATCTTTTCTCTCCGTTTTTATGCTTATTTAATCCTGTAACACTGCCCGATAAATCTCTGTAAACTCCCACAGGGGTTATATTTACTTTTTTACCTTTGCAAAGCTTTACCATGCTTCTTATGATTGTCAGCAGCACAAGCAATCCCAACAGAACTCCAAGCAGCACCCCCATCTTGTCAGAAATAAATTCTAAAACTTCTGCCATGATTTAACTCTTACCTCACTTTTATCAATAGTAACTTACCTTCACCAACACTCACTTCAGCAGTGCAGCCCGGAAGGACCTCATTGCTTACCCCATACTGGTACTCGCACGTTATCTCGGCGGCTTCCAGGGGGTACTTTGCTCCGCGTATGGTTACGCCGCGAACTGTTCCCGATATATTTATTAATGAAAAGTATACATATGAATCATTGATATTACAAGGTTTTTTGCAGCGGTCAGAAACTATCTCCATTTCCGAATAATCATCAATTATGGTGCCCTTCTTTCCCACCGAATCCAGCATGAGCAGTATTGAAATATTTCCGAGGGTATGATCCATCCTTTCGCCGACAACACCAATCAGAAAGAAATCTTCAAATCCACGCCTGAGGGCTTCTTTAACTGCAAAAACAGTGTCGGTATCATCTTTTTCACAGGGAAGTACTATCGTTTCAACAGAAAGCTTCGGATTGGAATAGGAATCAAAGTCGCCTACGATAAGATTTGGCTCTTTCCCCAGTCCCTTCATGTGTCTGAGTCCGCAGTCACAGTAAATCATATAGTCATCCGGTCTGATATAGCTGCGCACCGTATCATATTCTCCTATGGGAGCGCCTCCCACTATTACACATCTATTCATATCTCAAATTTGTTCTTTTGCATCAACCGTCTTTATTTCATCGATAACTTTTATAACTTTAAATCCGGATTTAACCGCTGTGTCGATGGCATAGTCGGAATCCTCATAAACGAGGGTTTCTGCCGGTTCAGCTCCGAGAATTTTAGCGGTATTAACGAATATATCAGGATTTCTCTTGCTGGTTCTCAGTTCGGAGCAGATATAAAGTCCCTGAAAATACTGACTGATTCCGTGGCGTTTACATGCCGCTTCAATTAGAATTCTTTCGCTGGAGGTTACGATTGCCATTGGTATTCCCTTGCCGGCATAGTATTCCAAAGCCTCTCGAGCTCCTTTTTTAAGCTCCACCTCGGTGGCGTAGAAGCTTTCCACAAGCCCAAGGTATTCGTCTGCAATCTCATCTCCCGTTTCAGGGAAGCCATATTTTTCTTTCAGGTATGCCCCACCCTCTTTTGTCGTCAGTGGTATCAAGGCCTGAAAGTCCTCCTCGCTGTATGGTAAACCTCTGCGGTTTAGAACTGTTGTAAGAGCTATCTTCCATGATGCTATGGAATCCATCAGTGTTCCGTCTGCATCGAATAATATTGCTTTAATAGTCATATTTTACACCTTTTTACATTCCCAACGCTATCCTTCCGCACTCTTCCAGCTTAACACAGTTGTCAAAGGCAACCTCGATATCTGCTCCGCATGCCGCCATACCGTGATGGCTCATAATACAGCCGAAGTTCTGACCGAGAGCCTTCACTGTGTTTGTCATAAGTTTCTTTGTTCCCGGCAGGGCATACTCTGCAAGCTTTACCTGTTCTCCGAATATCTTCTGCATTTCTGCATCTTCTATCGGCAAGTCTTTTTCTGCCGCAGCAAATACACAGCAGTACTTGGAATGAGTATGAATCACAGCTCCCACATCCGGCCGCTGCCTGTAAACCTCTGCATGAAGACCTTTTTCGGAAGTAGGTTTCAAGCTGCCCTCATATTCCAGGGTTTCGATGTTTACCTTGACCATGTCTGCCGGAGTAAGTCTATCATAATCCAGTCCTGAAGGCGTCGCCAGCATATATGTGTCATCAAGGCGAATGGAAAGGTTCCCCCAGGTACCCTGAACAAGCCCTGTCTCGACAAGTTTTTTGCCGTATTTACAAAGCTTTTCTCTTAACTCCCGCTCATGCGATTCTGGTGTTCCTTTTGCATTATCAGAAGAGCATGCCTGCACCGGCTGTTCTGCCTTTTCTGATGCAGCCGCCTCATTCTTCTTCACTTCTGCTTCAGCCTTTGAGTACTTTTTCTGATATATGATGTGCATGAGCCGGGCCTCGAATTTATTTATTTCCTTGGCTCCGCCTATTCTGTCTGCAAGAACAGTTATTTCAGCTGATTTTTCCAGCACTGTCATGCCTACAACCGCCTCGTAAGGAGTCCTTCCTGCTGTAATGGTGTAGCCTATGCCGTTTCCACCTTTATCTACGCTGCGAAGTACAAAGGCTCCTGTACTGTTTTTAAAAGCCTTTATCATAGATTTTCCGGCTTTCGTGTCAGCGCTGCGTCCGTCGGCAATATATACGGCAGGTCCTATTATCTGTGCCATGTCATCCACAGATGCTCTGAAAGGTCTTGCATCTCTCAGACATTCCCGGCAATAAGGAGTCTGAGAAAAGACCATGGCACTCATTCCCTTTCTTGACAGAGGGAGATGCTCTACAGGTAGTTTTTCTACATCCTCGTCTTTAAGGTCAGAGAGATCCGCTCCGTCCCTTGTGGCAAGAACACCATCCGACGTATCGATAAGCAGTCTTGCGGCTTCCCCTACGGGATAACCCTGCTCGGTCATCATCTTTGCGTATTTTTTCAGTAGTTCATAATATGCGTTCGGCATTACTGCTCCTCCCCTGTAAATCTTCGTCCGTTAGCTATAATATACGCTTTTTCCAAAGACTTGTAAATGTTCTTGTAGTCCCTGAACAAATCGTCGTATATAGCCTTGTTTTCCGGATTAGGTTTATATCTCTTTTCTATCTGTACAAAATCCTTAGCCGCCTCGAATCCCGACAGCTCGCCCAAACCGATGAGTGCCACAACTGCAACTCCGACAGCTCCTGCATTTCTCGGGTCCTTGACCACGGCAAAATGCTTTCCTGTAATGTCGGCTATTATCTGCATCCATCCGTCATCCAATGCTCCTCCGCCGATTATCCTGAAATTATCGCATGTAAAGCCGTAGTCCTGCTTGTAGTTTTCAAGAATCCATCTCAGGTTGTAGCCTATGCCCTCATATACAGCTCTCATAAGATGTTCTCTGGTGTGTACCATATTGATATTGAAAAGTGTTGCTCTCGTAGTAGTAGAGGACACAGGGCAACGTTCACCGAGCATCCACGGCGTGCACACCAGATGGTCGCTTCCCGGCGGAATGGTTCCGATTACCTCGTCCATATACTGATATATTCTGTCTCCGTATTCCTCTTTTTCACGGGCAAAAAACTCATCGCACAGCCACTGTATATTCGCTCCTGCCGATTCTGTAATTCCGGCAATCAGATTCATCTTCTTGTCGGCGCTCTGAATGGCTGCCGCACCGTGCATGAACTTGTCTGCCGTCTTACTGGCTGCTGCAACCCATGCCGATGTGCCCAGATATATGTGTAGATCACCGTCTCCGCACATTCCCGAGCCTACTGCAGCCGCCTGAACATCATCGCAGCCGCCGAAAACAGGAGTTTCAGGGCGAAGTGCCATTGCCTCCGCCGCCTCAGGCAGAAGACCGCCTATGATATCTGTACTTAAGACAAGCGGCGGCAGCTTTTCCATATCTACTCCCGTCAGCTTCATCACCCCCAGCCACTCCTTTTTCTTAAGGTCAAGTCCGTAGGAGGATGCTCCGGAAAGCTCCGTTACCATCTTTCCCGTGCATTTGTATTTGAGATAACCGTTTACATCGAGTATTTTGTAAATCTGTTTGTAAATGTCAGGGCGTTCCTCTTTTAGCCATACGATTTTTGGGATGCAGTCCTTACCCATTATCGGTGTGCCTGCAGCAAGAGTAAAGATTTTCTTTCCGCCCAGCTTTTTCATGATGCTCTGAGCCTGCTTTTCTGCTCTGCCGTCCACCCAGGTTATGTTGTTATATAAGACTTTTCCCGTCTCGTCCACAGGAATGATTCCCTGTGCTTGAGTGGAAAAAACCACGCCTTTTACATCCTCTGCATTGATACCGTTTTCATTTACAATCCTGCTGCTGGCCTTGCACACTGCCTGCCAGTAGTCTTCAGGGTTCTGCTCAACCCACGCAGGGTTAGGATAAAAGGTTGGATAAGGCTCTACTGCGGTGGCAATAATGTTTCCGCCGAAATCCACCAGTACCGCTTTGTCGGAGCTTGTGCCCATATCGTGAGCCATTATATATTTTGCCATAATTACCTCCTGTTTCTGCTTATGTGGTGTAACATACCGCTTACTCTATTTCCCCGAGCATTTGTCCGTCTTTACAACCTGTTTGAAGACGTGTTCAAATCTGTTGAGTGCTTCGTCAATGATGTCGTCGGTGTCTGCCATAGATGTGTAAAGTCTGCTGCCTGCCAGCGTAACAATTCCGTTGGCCATGTAAGCCGCTCCCATTCTTTCCATGGAGTCCTTTCTATTATAGATCATCTCTTTCTTTTTTAAGATGCTCAGCGCTGACTTGACAAAGAAGCGAGATGAAAAGTCATAGCTCATGGCTCCCGTACATTCAAGGTGCACTATACTGCCCTGGTTATATGCCACGAAAGGAAGTCCGTATCTTTCGATAAGCTCCTTGAGACCGTCGCAGAGCCTGTCTCCTGCTCTTCCGGCAATTTCACAGGCATTGGTGCGGGCGATTTCCTTAATTGCAGTATAGCCTGCCAGTGCAGAAAGAGGGTTCGCCGCCAGTGTTCCCCCTACATAGGCTCTGTGCTTTCCTGTTGCAAGACCTGCCGCCATAAGCTGTGCATACTCCTTCTTGCCGCCTACACCGCCTGCCGCCGGGTATCCGCCCGCTACTATCTTTCCAAAAATTGTAAGGTCAGGAACAACGTCAAAGTATTCCTGAGCTCCTCCGATACCTACTCGGAAACCGGTTACAACCTCGTCGAATATCATCAGAGCGCCGTATCTGTCACAAAGCTCTCTTACGCCTTTATTGTAGTCTATTGCCACAGGTCTGGTGCCGCTTTCAGGGCCTACAGGTTCTACTATTACTGCTGCCGTTCCGCCCTTTAATTTGTTTTTCTTCAGCATGCTTTCCAGCATATTAAGATCGTTTGGTCTCACCTCGTCAGTCTTGGCATAGGCGCCACCCGGAATTCCGTGTGATTCAAGGAGTGCACGGCTTCCCGGAATTTTAAGTCCGTAAACCATCTGATCACTCCAACCGTGGTATGCCCCACCGATTTTGATTATGCGTTTATGTCCTGTGGCTATTCTGGCAATTCTAAGAGCTGCCATTACGGACTCCGTGCCGCTGCCCAGCATTCTGAACATTTCCACATTAGGCATATGCTTGTTTATTTCCTTGGCAATCAAGAGCTCAGACTCATGAAGCAGTCCTGTTACCGGGCCGCAGGTTTCAAGGAGCTCCTCTACCGCCTTACGCACAGGCTCATAGTTGCTTCCCAGAATTGTGGGACCACCTGCCTGTAAGAAGTCGATATACTGGTTTCCGTCCTTATCGTAAAGGTATGCCCCGTCGGCCTTGGCAAAGGCTACAGGAAAAGGTTTGTTGAAGGCCAGATTGTGCTGCACTCCGCCTGGTATATAGTTCTTTGCTTCCTCATAGATTGCCTTGGATTTTGTGCACTTTTCATCGTAATATTTTAAAACTTCATTTTCGTAATAGTCGTCGTTTACTTCCCAGATGGGCTGGTCGGTTAAAGCTTTTAATTTTTTATTAATTAAATTGGGATCATCCCATCTTGATATTCCGCAGTTGATCATAATGTTTTCCTCCTTATCTCATAATACCGTTCATTATCCGGCGGAACTCTGCTTTCATAGTTTCCCCATCGAACTTAAGCCTGTTTACATGGTAGTGGTTGATTAAACCGTAATATGACCCTGTTATGGCAATTAACATAGTTTCCCTTTCCTTCAGATCATCTTCCGTCAGATTTGCCATTACCATATCTTCAATCATAGCGATGGGATTATCCTCCTCTCTGCTGATGATCGCATTGGTTATAAGCCTCATGGACAGTGTCGGATAGTTAGCTGTGTCCTCAATAAGCCTGTCGAAAAGCGCAAAAATCAAGGACGTCCCTGCAAGTCCCGAACTCCCTACGTGCTCCTTAAGGTCTTCCATTTCCTGAGTAAAGATGGCTAAAAGCAGTTCCCTTATACCGGCAAAATGATTAAAAACTGTGGTTCTGCACACGTCGGCTTCCTTTGCAATCTGCGAAAAGGTCACATTATCGATTCCGTTCTTTTCAAAAAGTCCCTTGGCAGCATGCATGATCTTCATACGGCTTTTTTCTTTTTTTGAAAGGTTTCTCTCAGATTCCATATTATTCCTCCCCACCTTCCGGAGTATTGGCTTCGGCTTCTCTTTCCTTCTGTGCACGCTTGTTGGTGTTCATGGTACCTCTGAAAACGAAAAATCTGTCATAGAGAAATTCGCTGGTCAGGTTAACAGCCATGGTTCCAAAAAGGACTATGTATTCATTGCATCCGACACCTGTAAGAGCTGCTCCCCACCACGTGGAAAGAGGTGTGAACACGCAATAAAATGCCGCTACCTTTGCCATTGCCACAGGCACATTGTTTGCTGATTTAAAGGTGAACTCTCTGTTTAGGGTGAAATTCCACAGCACCGAAAGAGTCAGCGCTATGAGGTAGCACGGTGTATACGGCCATTTGAAAATTTCATTTAAAAGTGTAAATGAAATTGTCTGAATTATTCCTGCTGATACGGAAAACAGGGCAAATTTTATCACCTGCATGGTGTTTTCCTTTTTACTGAGTTTCTGGTCAGGAATGTCTGGATTATTGTTCATAAAAAAATCTCCTTTTCTTGTCTTATCTTGCATATGCTGTATCAAAGTACTCCGGTTTTCTACCCTTAATCAACGTAAAACATCAACATTGTCAGCCCAGTAAAAGGCAACGCAGGGATACTTCAGGCATAAAAAAATGTACCCGGGTACAAAATTATACTCTGGTACAATTATCTCATATTCTATCCATTTGTCAATAGGTTTTAGCTATTCCACAACTCCTCGTGTGTGTACATATTATCGCCTTCGTCGGTCACCGAAAAAAGAGCCTGGCTCAGGGTTATATTTCCATCGCTGATTCTGGCTGTAAAGATCACTTTTTCATAAGGTATAGTTTGAACGCTGCATGTACACACCCCTTCATTGTAATCCGCATCATATACTTCACTATTGCCGGAGCTGTCCATGCTAACCACTTCGTAATCAAAACCCTCTGAGGAAAGTCCCGGAACGAATGTCAATGTAAGGTTTTTCTCGCTGCCACCTGTAAAATCAAACGGCAAAAATAATGTCAGCAGACTTTCTTTTCTTCTTGTCATAGTTTTCCCCTGCAGCGGGTTCTTTGCTGTCTTTGCTGTCTTTGCTGTCATATCCCAGCAGTTCATTAGGTGTTATATTAAGAATTTTGCAGATTGCAAGAAGATTTGCCATTTCCGGCTGAGTTTCGCCGGTTTCCCATTTGGATACCGCCTGACGTGAAACTCCCAACATATCCGCCAGTT
>CALZFA010000001.1 GCA_945644815.1 uncultured Clostridia bacterium | reverse complement strand
ATAAGTCACCGGCATAAGCCATAAGCCGCAAGCCATAAGCCGCCGGCATAAGCCGTAAGCCGAAGAGGCTTATTTTTTCTGCCCGAAATGCTTCTTCAAAGCGCTGAAAGTATCGTCACTTATAACGTGCTCGATCCTGCAGGCATCAGCAGAGGCGGTTTTTTCATCAATCCCCAGAGAAAGAAACATTTGCGTAAGCAGAGTGTGCCTTTCGTATATTTTCTCTGCCGTTTTTGTTCCGGATTCGGTAAGGGAAAGATATCCGTCTTTGTCGGAGCAGACATAACCCGATTCCTTGAGAAGACCCAGTGCTCTGCTGACGCTGGGCTTACTGAAACCCATATATTCACCCACATCTATGGCGCGGACGGAGGGACGTTCCTTCAGCAGAATATATATAGTCTCAAGATACATTTCGCCTGATTCCTGTAAAATCATTTAGTTCTCCTTTAAAAAGTTATTATTCTTTTTCCCAGGCACAAAGTTTTCTGTAGGTGCTGCATCCGAAGACTATGCCTACAATCAGCACGCCTGCTATTGCCGCATTTCTTACGATCTTGGAAACATCTACGTTTACGGTAACGTCAACCTTTCTGTTTTCGTTGTTTCTATCTTCATTTTTGCACATCGATATGACCTCCGTAATATCAGTATTTTTATCAGGTCTATTCTATCAGATTATCTTTTCAATGTCAAAGGAAGGCGTGCGAAGATATCTTCCCAGGCCGAAGAGGCTGTCGGGCTCACCGCGGGTTATGCCGCTTGTATGCTGGTAAGAGGTGAAGGTTACAAGAAATCCCAGATCCCTTAAAATGGGATCGGCAATGCGATCAGCGGGATATGAGCCGTAAGGCCAGGCAAAGGCAGTAGGAAAAGATCCGGTGGCTTTTTCAATTAGGTCCTGATTTTTCAGCAGATCTTCCGTAAGTATATTTCTGTATTGGTCAGAGCTCTCTCCTGATTTTCTGTCGGCACCCTTTCGCTCCTGGGAAATGGAGTGGAGGTCGTAGGTGTGGCTGGCAAACTCTATTAAACCGGATTGTGATAAGATTGCTACTTCACCCCAGTTAAGATTACCGTGTTCGCGGTTGCGGTAGATGTCGGAAGAGCTTTTGTCGGATTCAGACCCTATAAGGGCAATAACGGCCTTCATGTTATATTTTTGGAGAAGTGGAAATGCATAGAGCATATTGTTGGCAAAACCGTCATCAAAAGTGAGAATGACAGGCTTGCTCGGCAGCATGGCTCCTTCGTTAACGTAGGAAATAAGTTGGGAGGGGAATATGGTTGTATAGCCTTTATCGCGTAGCCATTTAAGATCACCTTCAAATCTGTCTGCCGAAATTGTATATTCGTTTTCGCCGGAAGAGTCCTTGCAAAAGCTGTGGTACATAAGAACGGGGATGTCAATTTCATCTCTTGAATCCGAAAGAGAAAGGGACCGGCCCGCAGCCTTTCTGCTGCAGGAGTCTGCATATGATATAATACCGGCCCCCATAAGGAGTACTAAAAAAAACAGAAGCAGATAATCTTTTTTTTTCATACAGAACCTCCGCCAAGACATATATCAATTTATTCGGGAAAGGCACTGCATATGCATTCTATAAGAAAGCCCCGCATGCTGCAGGGCTTTAATAATTATGGGCAGGCACGTACAGGTCTGCAATTTAGGCAGCCTGCTCGTCCTTGCTGAGGTTCTTCTTTAACTGAACCTCAGGTTCCGTAGGCATTTTAAACATAGGCACGAATCTATCCAGTCCTGTAAAGGTCAGAATGAGAAGCGAAGCAACGGCAATCATAGCCATGAAATTGTATTTGATAAAGTCTATGTTTGTAAACTCCACCAAAGGATATACTCCTGCAGTGATACCGATGTAGAAACCAAGGTATACATGCCAAGGAATGAGCTGTGAACCGAATACGCCCATAGCATCACCAAAGGTAGCGTTTCTTAGTTTCAGCTTATAAGCAGCTTCTTCTGTTTCGCATACGACATTGTCTTCTGTAACCTGCTTTATAACAGGCCCGATTGTAACAATCTGAGCCATTTCATCAGCAAGAGCCGCATTTCCCAGAAGGGAGAGAACAGCGTTCCATCCAAGCAAATGTCTTACCTTTTTTGACATCTTTGCAATGAGATTTGCAAGAGGAGCAAAAGCATCCATAAGCTGCATTACGCCGCCGAATGCTGCAACCCACATCATCATGGGAACTACCCAAGACCCGGCATCCTCTATGCCTGTATATAAATAGTTATCTAAGAAATCCTGAACAGAACCTGCGGTTCCTGCAAAAAGACCCAAAATGTAGGAAGAAATAATACCGCTTCCGATGCAGGCAAAGGTGTTAACCCCCATAACAGCCAGAACAATTACAAGAACCAGAGGAGTTACCATGTAAATAGCTACGCCGTCAGCAACCTGATTGAGGAGGTCGAGGGCAGCCGGACGTTCCTCTTCGAGGAAAGCCTGAATTTCAGGAGTAATGTTGTCCATTACCGCGGAAGCATCGCCTGTTCCGTTTAAGCCCATTACCACTGCAGCAACAAAGAATGCGATGGCAGCTAAAACAAGGCAGGAAACTGACCATACACCCTGGTGCCTGATTCTATCAGTAACCTGAACCCCCTGAATACCGGAAGATACGATGGTGGTATCGGAGATGAGACCGATGTTGTCGCCAAAGCAAGCGCCGCCTGCAATGGCACATACTGTAAGGCCTATATTTCCGCCTACAATGTGAGACAGCCATAAGAAAATAGGTGCACAGGCAGCAAAGGTTCCCCATGAGGTACCTGTAGCAACCGAAAGTACAGCAGTGCAGACAAGACCCACGCAGGCAACAGATTTAGCGGTAACGCCCAGCTTTAAAGCAATATTTACTACAGAAGCACCTACTCCATAGCTCATGAAGCAGTTTGCCATTACATAAGCCAGCATGAGAATGAATAATGCCACTAAGATGTTCTTAACGGAATTCATAGCTGCGTCCAGACATTCCTGCCATTTCTTCTTTTCCACAAGCATTGCAACTACAACTGCAACGAGGAAAGCGATGGGAGCAGCGACCATTGCGTCCTGCCCGTCGAAGAGATGTCCTTTTCCAAAAATCATCAGTCCGGCCAAAACGAATACAGGAACGAACTTAACGAAAGCCTTTAAAAAATTCATTTGATAATTTCTCCTTTTCTTTAATGTAAAATTCATCAGTACATTTCACTAAAGAGCAAGTTGTGTGCCAATTTGATAAAAAATTAGCAAAAACCCGGCAGCACATTGAGAACAGAACTCTTGCTATCTTAAACTCAATGAGAAAAAGTCCTGATTCTTATGCCTGAGAGTTGACAAATGCGACCCAAAAATGGTACAATGCAACGAAGCTTGAGCCAAAAACGGCACATCACATATGAAACATTTGGAGGAGAAATGAAAAATTTCGGGTTAAACCGGGTAATTGAACCTGCAGGAAGCCTTCCTGTGACAGCATGGAAGTTAGACAATGATCCTGAGCTAAAAAAAGGAGAAATCAGAATCCGTCTGAGCGGCATAGTGCTCGAACGGGAAAACTTCTTTCAGTTATGCAGTGTCTGCGATAACGATGATGAGAAAATCAGAGAAAGAATTATTAAGATTGTTAAGGAACGAGGCAAGTTCCATAACCCATATACAGAGAGCAGTGCCCTTTTTATCGGCACTATTGAAGAAACTTCACCGGGGTTTGACTTGGGAAAACTGAAGCTTGGAGATGACGTTATATGTCTTACGCCTATGGCGGGTCTGCCGGCTTCTATTGATGAAATCGGCGAGATAGATGTAAACTACGGCAGAATACGATGCACGGGTTACGCCATATGCTTTGAGACGGTTCAGATGGTTAAGATTGATGAACCGTACGCAATGAGCACAATACATCTCGTAAGAGCCCTTGAGGAAGAGGGCAGCATTTACGGCATATCCTGCGAGCTGAAACCCCGCAAAATAAACAAAGCAGCTATTATCGGCAGCAATATAGCGGAGGCTATATATTATTCTCAGATGGTCAAAGACAGTAATGACAGCCCGGTTACAGTGAAATTTGTTATTGACGGGGCATACTTTGCAGGGATAACCAGAGAAGATTTGAAAATCATCTTTGGTCCGCTGGTGGACGGAATTTATTTTGTGGACCTGAGTAAGCCTATGGAGGCGGTAAAAAAAATAATGTCCATGGAAGAAGAAAACGGATTTGATGCTGTAATAAACCTGGAAAACATAAAGGGCTGCGAAAGCGTAGCTTCGCTCATATCAAAGGATAACGGTCTGGTATGCTATACGAGCATGAACAACAGATATTGTCACGGACTTCTGGTGGTAGACTGTCTGGGAAAGGATATAACTCACTATGGACTTGATGGTTACAGCAGCAATGCCTATGAATTTGCGCTCACCATTGTGGAACAGACAGAACCCGCTCTGCGCCGACTGGATGCATTTTATGCAGGTAAAAAGAAGAGACCGCAGAAAGTCCGCACTGCGTTTAAAGAAAGAACCCAGGCGGCAGCACGGCAGATAGACGGCTTTATATATAAAAGTCGGGTGACGGCCGAAATGGTGGAAGAAGTCCTTAACGTTGCTCAATATGACTGCAATGTGATAATACAGGGAGAAACCGGCGTCGGCAAGGAAAAGGTATTTAACCTGATTCATCAGAACAGCAGCCGAAAAGATAAACCCTGCGTCAAGATAAACTGTGCAACTATTTCGGAAAATTTGGCAGAATCAGAGTTTTTCGGATATGAGAAAGGTTCGTTTACGGGTGCCCAGGCAGGAGGAAAGGAAGGATATTTCGAGCTTGCAAACAATGGGATGTTGTTTCTTGATGAAATAGGGAGCCTTTCTCTGAGCATGCAGTCCAAACTTCTGAGAGTACTTCAGGAAAGCACATATTATAGGGTGGGAGGGACAAAGCCTAAGCACGTCAATGTGCGAGTAATATGTGCTAACAATATTCCTCTGAAAAAACTGGTGGAAGAGGGACATTTCAGAGAAGATCTTTATTACAGACTGAATATCTGTCTGATCAACGTACCTCCTCTTCGCTTCAGGAAGGAGGATATCTCCTGCCTTGCAGAGGCTTTCCTTAAAAATTACAGTGAGAAGTACGGTGTAGAGAAGGAGTTCTCTGAAGACGCATACAGGCAGCTTGAGGAATATCACTGGCCGGGCAATGTGCGCGAACTGGAAAACACCGTGCATAGACTGTATATAGCCGAAAAAGACGATGTCATCGACGGGTATGCCGTAGATGAACTTATTAACAGAAATATGCTGGGTGAGATTGTTCTTGACATGAGAAAAGAAATGAACGGAGTGGAGAGAATAGATTTTAATCAGCTTATGGACGAGCAGGAAAAGAAAATCATAGCCTACGCTCTCAAAAAGAAAGGAACGACCAGAAAAGCTGCGGAATTTTTAGGTATACCGCAGACCACTCTGGCGCGAAAGAAATTAAAACACGACCTTTAACAGAAAGAAAAAAGGATGCTGATGAAGCATCCTTTTTCTGTCTCGTTCATTCTTTACTTATTTCATTGTCCAAGTCTGAAAAGTGAAGTCTGCTTTTGATTTAGCCATCGTTTCCATACCGGCAACAATTGTAGCGTGTACCTCTTCCTTTGTGAATTCATAGCCTTCGCGCTCTGCATATCCGAACATTGCAGTAGCGATTGCTTCTTCGGCAACTTCTTTTGTCAGGGAATTAAGGTTTAAAGTTGAAACGGCTTCTGTAAAAGCATAGTCTAATAATTGTTTCTTGTTTGTCATTTTGGTTACCTCCGTTCATTTCGTTATTGTTTTGGGTTTTAGTGCTATTTTTTTCTTTTGCCCCTATATAATGCATAAGCCGTGCCAACTTTTGCCAAGGATTCCGAGAGAAAAGAGAAAAACCGGCTTCGCGGCGTTTTTGCGCGATTTGTAGGGTCCTGTTTCCAAAAGCGGAACTAAAAAAAGCGATCGGGGCATTAATCCTGAGCCATAAATGGTTCATAGAGCTCGGGGAGATGAGCTAAAAATGGCTCAAAAGGCGTTGGCGCGATTGTTGCATATTTTAGTGATGTAACAATTTAACACACAAAAGGAGTAAAAACATGGAAATTATTTTGAATCCTATAGTAGTTGCTGTAGTTCTTCTCATAGTACTCTGCATGCTTAAGATTAATGTATTGCTTTCCCTCCTGATTTCTGCCATGGCAGCAGGCCTTCTGGCGGGAATATCCATAGTGGATACCATGGGAGTCTTGATTTCGGGAATGGGAGGCAACGCACAAACTGCTCTCAGCTACATCCTGCTGGGAATACTGGCAAGCGGTATGGCTTATACAGGAATAACGGAAATTCTTTCGCAGAAAATTTCTCACGTGGTAGGAAGGAACAAGCTGGCTCTTATTATTTCTCTGACATTTATAGCCTGCTGTTCTCAGAACCTTATTCCGGTTCACATCGCCTTTATTCCTATATTGATACCGTCATTGCTTCATGTTATGAATGAAATGAAGCTGGACAGAAGAAACATATCATGTGCTCTCGCATTCGGACTTAAGGCACCGTACATAGCTCTGCCTTTTGGTTTCGGCTTTATTTTTCATGGTCTTATTTCGGACAATCTACAGGCTAACGGAATGGCCATCGAGGTAGGAGATGTGTGGCACTACACATGGCCCCTTGGTGCTGCAATGATCGTTGGACTTGTGGCAGCCGTCTTTGCCTTCAGAAAACCGAGAGAGTATCAAAATCTTGAGGTGGCAGGTGCGGCTCCTGCAGAACTTGACGAAAACGGCAAGCCTGTTCAGCTTAAGATGACAGCGGCTCACTGGGTTACTCTTGTTGCTGCAGCAGGAACTTTAATTATCAATCTTATCACAGATTCCCTGCCGCTGGGTGCTCTCACCGGAATCATAATCATGGTCGCCGGAGGCGCAGTAAAGATTAGTGCACTTGAGACTGTAGTAAAAAATGGTTTTTCTATCATGGGTGTTATCGCTTTTATCATGCTGGTGGCTGCAGGTTATGCCAACGTTATGAATGAGACAGGAGCCGTAGGAGAACTAGTTGAAGCTTCTCTTTACATTATGGGAGGAAGCAGGTTTATCGCTGCAGCCGTAATGATGCTCATAGGTCTTATTATCACTATCGGCATCGGTACATCTTTCGGAACCATACCTGTACTGGCAGTGCTGTACGTGCCGCTCTGTGCTCAGATGGGATTCAGCGCAGGTGGAACTGTAATGCTCATTGCAGCTGCCGCAGCTCTCGGCGATGCAGGCTCTCCGGCATCGGATACAACTCTGGGACCTACGTGCGGTCTCAACGCTGACGGACAGCACGACCACATCTGGGATACATGTGTACCGACAGCCTTGTGCTATAATATTCCTATTGCGCTTTGCGCCATCCTTGTGGCACCTCTTCTGTAGGAGAAGTGAGCGTTAAAAATCCCTCTTTATCAATGATGCGGGTGGATAAGGAAGCATAATTAGCTTAACTCATTTGTGGCATTGCAGGGCTTTTGACCGATGAATAAAACTCCACCATTTTTTCCGTTTTTTATGATTTTGGTGGAGTTTTTGCTTTACTGGAGGCGCTTCGAGGCCTATTGCTCTAAAGCGAACGTATAACAAATGTTGAAATTTCAATGTTTCACATTTTATTACATGATCTTCGGGCGTACAATCAGTCGACAAAATTCCACCATTTTTGCCGTTTTTTATGATTTTGGTGGAGTTTTATTCATCAGCCGTTGGTGCTCTGTCAAGATTTCGTTAATTGTAATCGTTAATCGGCAGTTCTTTAGAAGTTCTTTATTTGCATAATTCTATTTGATGTTGCGGCATAAAAGACATAAAAAAGTTAATGAAATCGGTTGAGGAACTCAAAAGCAGAAAAGAAAAGGAAAGGTGTAACCCCATTTTACCGAGATTACACCATCATTTCTAAAACAACTCCTTATTAACCCGGGGCTATCATAGAGGGGTTATTATAATTTGAAATTTTATGAGACAACACCGTCAGACTTCAAAAAGCTTCACACCTTCGGTGCCGTCTATTTCTTCCACCTGAACGGCAATGAGTTCATTCCCCGAGGTAGGAACATTCTTTCCCACATAATCGGCACGGATAGGAAGTTCTCTGTGACCTCGGTCTATCAGAACCGCCAGCTGGATGCGGGCAGCGCGCCCAAGACCTGAAGTTGCGTCCAGAGCCGCGCGTGCTGTGCGGCCTGTGTAGATAACATCATCCACTAACACTACAGTTCTGCCTGTTATGTCAAATGGAACATCGCTGCTGTTTACGACAGGATCGTCAGAGACAAGTTTCAGGTCGTCTCTGTACAGCGTTATGTCCAGTTCGCCTACGGGGACTTCAACACCTTCAATATTTTTTATGTTTTCCGAAAGCCTCTCTGCCAGAGGCACACCTCTGCGACGTATGCCCAGAAGCACCAGATTGTCGGCGCCGTGATTGCGCTCGATGATCTGATGTGACATGCGCTTTAAAGCTCTCTTCATATCTTCCGGTGACATTAAATCAGCCTTTAATTTCATGTCAGACTCCTTTTGACTACTGTTCATTACAGTTTATTAAAGTTTGTATGTCTGGAACTTGTCGTTGTTCTCATCAGCACTTTCCTTGAATTCGTACTCGTTGCCCGGAAGAATTGCGTTTACAATGATTCCGACAAGCGATGCGATGGCAAGGCCTGAGAGGGAGATTGTAGCCCCAAAGACCGTAAATGAGATTCCGCCGATGGAGTTGAAGCCGAGTGCGCATACCAGAATGAGGGCAGCTATAATAGTATTTCTGCTTCTTGTAAAGTCTACTCTGTTTTCCACAACGTTTCTGATACCGATGGCGGAAATCATTCCGTACAGAATAAATGAAATGCCGCCGATGGTAGCTGTAGGAATGCTTTCTATTATGAAGGCAACCTTAGGTACGCAGGAAAGGATGATTGCAAATACTGCGGCAATCTGCATTACTCTCGGGTCATAAACCTTGGTAAGGGCAAGAACACCGGTGTTTTCACCATATGTGGTGTTGGCAGGAGCACCGAAAGCAGCCGCGAGGCAGGTAGCCAGACCGTCGCCTAACAGAGTCCGATGGAGACCCGGCTTTGCAATGTAGTTCTTGCCGGTAGTTGCACCGATAGCAGAAATATCTCCTATGTGCTCCATCATGGTAGCCAGAGCCAGAGGCATAATGGTGATTATTGAACTTATATCAAATTTCATAATAGTGATAGGCGGAAGGCCGAGAACTGCCTCATCGCTGAAGCCCTCAAAGCTTACATCGCCCATTAAGAGTGCTGCCACATATGACACGATTATACCGATAAGAATCGGAACAATCTTTGACATTCCTTTGCCCCAGATGTTGAATACGATAACCGTTACCAGAGCAATAATGGCTACAGGCCAGTTGGTAGCACAGTTACTGATAGCAGTAGGCGCCAGAATCAGGCCGATGGAAATAATAATCGGCCCCGTCACTACCGGAGGGAAGAAGCGCATTACTTTTTTTGCTCCGAAGCCCTTGATTAAGGCTGACAGAATAAGATAAACCACTCCGGCGCAGAAGACTCCGCCGCAGGCGTAAGGCAGCATTTCCGTGTTAGGAGAACCGTCCTCAAGCAAAGGAGCAACTGCCGCATATCCTCCCAGAAAAGCGAAGGATGAGCCCAGGAATGCCGGAACCTGTCCTTTGGTTACCAAATGGAACAAGAGTGTTCCCAGACCTGCAAAGAGCAGTGTTGTAGAAATGGGAAGACCTGTTAGAATGGGTACAAGCACGGTTGCACCGAACATGGCAAAGGTGTGCTGAAGCCCGAGAATAATGGTTTTTCCTGCACCCAGGGTGCGTACATCATAAATTGGTTCGTGATTTTGCATGATTTGTTTCTCCTCTTGGTATTGGTTATAGTATTGCAAAGGAACATCTAAGATATTATTCAGGAAATTCCTATAAAAAAAGCCTTGCATACAGCAAGACCCAACATTTCACAGCAATTCACCGAGTATATTTAAATCTTGCCGGTATCTCTGTACCGATTTAAAGATGTTCTTTTTCTGTGTGTAAATATAAAGGATATGTGGACTTTTGTCAAGGGAATATGTAGACATTTTTGAAGGAAAATGATAGAATAGTCAAGTATGAAGAAAGGGCAAAAAGTGATTGATGCCCGGCAATAATTTTTGGGAGAATTGATAAAATGTCTGATTTAATTTTATATCTCGGAATTACCGCTGTAGGGTATTTTATCGGAAGCAGGATAAATGAATATAAAGATAAGCTTTCCTGGACGGGGAAGGCGCAGACTGTTGCCATTACGTGTCTGGTGCTTCTGATGGGAATGAGGATGGGTGCCAACAGAGAAATAACAGAGAACCTGAAGACCATAGGAATTACAGCTTTTGTTATTACAATTGCCTCAATGGTGCTCTCTATTGCCGCAATCACCGCGGCACGTAAAGTTATGGGGATTGACAGATACGGCCGACTGAATAACACGGATAAAAAAGCCGGAATGAACAGTCAGGAAAAAGAAGCCTTTGAAGAAATAGAAGAAGCTGCGGAGACTTTAGAAGCTGAAGAAGAAAACAAAAAAGGCGGCATCAATGTGATGACTCTTCTCATATTGGGAGCCGCTTCCGCGGGTATGCTCATCGGATATTTTGTAATACGCAGTGCTTTTCAGGGAAATATGGAAAGCTTTGATAATATGGCAGGTCTGGGGATTAAAATAGGCTTGTGCCTGCTGTTGCTGTTTGTAGGAATAGATCTGGGACTTGACGGTACCGTAATCGAAAATTTCATAAAAGTGGGATTCAGAATCATAGTGTTCCCAATCGCGGTAGTTATCGCTACTCTTGTAGGTGCTTCTGTAAGCGGAATGCTTATGGGCCTGAGCTTAAAAGAGGCTGCGGCCATAGGCGCCGGTTTCGGATGGTATACCCTTGCACCGGGTATCATTATGGAAGCCGGATATCTGACTGCCAGCGCAGTGGCATTTCTTCATAACGTAATGAGAGAGCTATTCTCTATACTGCTTATTCCTATGGTTGCCCAGAAAATCGGGTATATAGAAACTACGGGAATGCCGGGAGCGGCAGCCATGGACGTATGCTTGCCTATAGTTGAAAAATCCACGAGAAGTGACATTGCTGTATATTCATTTGTGTCGGGGGTTGTTTTGAGCATTCTGGTGCCGGTGCTGGTACCTGTTATAATAGGATAGAGATACCGCAATAATGCCGGAAAGGAAAGACGTTATGAAGCTTTTGTTTTTGTATTGGGGAATAATGATATTATGTTACATAGCCGCCTCCAGGCTTGACAGCCGTAAAGACTCTTTTGGATTTATCGGCGGAGCGCTGAATGCTGTGATTTACATACTTGTATTCATAATGGGGCTGAGAATGGGTGCCAATAAAGAAGTCACATCAAGCCTTGGAACAATCGGGATTCAAGCAGTTCTGATCACGTTTTTTACCGTTTTGGGGAGCATGGCGGCGGTAACGGTTCTGAGGAAGATTACCGGACTGAACAGACAGGGAGTTGCGCCCGGGATTGAAGAAAACCGCGAACTTGAGGAGCTGATTCAAGAAGCAGCCGAAGCAGAGGAATCAGCTTTGGAAAAGACTGAGCAGAAAGACGGCGCGGCTAAAACAACCGTTTTTATTCTCATCTGTGTTGCTGCAGGAATGATTACAGGATACCTGCTGATACCCAGGGTTTTTGTCGATACTGCATTATTTCAGGAAATGTCGGGGAACTGGCTGGTAGTCGGAATATGCATACTGCTGGGATTTGTAGGATTTAATCTCGGTCTTGACGGAAACGTAATCAGAAGTTTGAAAACAGCAGGAATCAGGGTGATCTTGGTTCCCATTGCGGCCATTATAGGAAGCCTTGTATTTGGAGCTCTTTACGGTATGATTTCGTCTTTGACAGTGAGAGAGGCGGTGGCTGTCAGTGCCGGATTCGGATGGTACACCTTTGCTCCGGGGGCAATTGCAGAGGCCGGTCATGCGGTGGCAGGAGCCGTGTCATTTATGCACAATGTAATTCGTGAGACCTTGGGAATAATAATAATTCCGCTGGCAGCACAGAAAATCGGCTATCTTGAAGCGACGGCCATTCCCGGAGTAGCAGCCATGGATATATGCATGCCTATTGTTGAAAGATCTTGCAGACCGGAGACTGTGGTATATTCTTTTTGTATGGGAATGATGATGAGTGCTGCAGTACCTTTGCTGGTACCGCTTTTCATCGGATAGTGCAGTAAACAATTAAAAAATCCCCATTAATCGGCTGATATATTTTTTCAGGACAGCTATAGGGGATTGTTTTTTATCTAAGAAAAATATCTGAAGACGCCTTTCACCTTTCCCAGAATAGTGGCGTCTTTTACTATTATCGGGCTCATGGCACTGTTCTCCGGCTGAAGTCTGATGTGACCGTCTTCTTTATAGAAAGTCTTGACTGTGGCTTCGCTTTCAAAGCCGTCGATCATGGCTACTACAATTTCGCCGTTATTGGCCTCTGTGGTCTGATGGACCAGAATCAGATCTCCGTCCATTATTCCGGCCTCAATCATGCTTTCGCCTCTTACACGAAGCATAAAACTGGTGCCGGTACCGGCAAATCTGGCAGGAACAGGAAAAGAACCTTCTATGTTCTCATCAGCAAGAATAGGTGTTCCCGCAGCAACTCTTCCCACAATTGGTATCTCTGCGATTTCGGTTTCAGGGAAAACCCCGTGAACCGCGTCGGAATTACCGGAGGAAACATTTACATGACCGTTCTTTTCGTATGGATCAACTACCATAAGCGCACGAGGTTTAGACGGGTCCTTTACAAGATAGCCTTGCCTTACCAGGCTTTCAATATCCTTATGAGTGGTGGAAGTTGATTTAATACCCAATGCGGCACCGATTTCTCTAACCGTGGGAGGATAGCCTTTTGTCCTGATTTCCTCCTTCATATAATCCAGTATACGCTTTTCTCTTTCTTTCAGCATAAAACCTCACCTCTCCATGAACATATTTTCCTTTTATTAACTTATTTTAGCACAGCACGAACAAAAAGTAAACAGGTGTTTTGATGTTAAGAAAATGCTAATATTTCTTGACAGGCATCATTGCCTGATAGTATAATCAGTTAATAACGGAGGATTCTATGAAATTTAATTTAGGGAATTTTAAGGTCAATGGGTCTCCATTGACCTGTTTTGTTGAGTTGAGTACATTTGTTTTTATCATTTGGCTGCTTCTTTCAGGCAATGAAGACCCAGAGTTTCTTGTTATGGGCGCAGGGTTTTCTCTGTTGACGGCCTATGTCTGTGCGCCTTTTCTCACGGTGAAAAATGAAAAAAGCGGAAAGGTTTTTTTTCTGCTGAATGTAAATATATTTAAGTTCACTGCATTTTTTTTGTGGCTTTTAAAGGAAATTTTCCTTTCGGGACTTGCAGTGACGAAGGCTGCTTTCAAAAAGTCCGATGTAAAGCCCCACGTGATTTATTTCAAAATGGACTATGAAAACCCAACGGCAGCAGCGTTGCTTTCTACATCCATTACTCTTACGCCGGGTACTATTACCCTTGATGTTGACGACGAGGGGGTTTTCCAGGTACACGCCCTTACGGAGGCTACAGCCGGAGGGCTCATGACAGGCGTTATGCAGCGTAAAATAGCTGCCCTTTACGGCGAAACCTGCAGTTTTGTTCCGTTGACACAGTCTGAAGCCACGGATATTTCCGCAGCTGCAGGATAGCATGTATTTGAAAGGAGAGATAAATATGCAGATTATTTTAATTATATGCCTTGTTGCATCTGTTTTGCTTTCTTTTCCCCTGCTTTTTATGCTTTTCAAAAAACGGGGCTTTTATAATTGTTTTGCGGCCATTCTGGCCATGAGTGCAAATGTGACACTTTTTCTTATGATGATCGGTTTTGTGGACGGCCGGAAAGAAATGTATGTGGACATTGCTCTTTCCTTTGCGATTCTGGGCTTTGTCAGCTCGGTCATAGTCGCCAAGTTTATGAGCGGAGAAGGAGGCGAAAAAGATGACGGAAATTAGATGTGTATTTACGGTAATATTTATCATTGCCGGGTTGTTTTTTATGACTTCATCGGTAATCGGCATACTGAGGTTTCCGGATTTTTACAGCCGGCTTCACGCTATAGGTCTGGGACAGTCCCTGGGGATAAGCCTGTGTTGTATAGGCCTTTTTATTTACCAGGGCTTTGATACAACAGGAATAAAAATTCTTCTGGTTATGTTTGTTTCAATGTTGGCAGGACCTATCGGAACACATATAGTTGATAGGGTTGCTTACAAAGAGAACGCAAAAAACGCAGATGAAAAAGAAGGGAGTGGATGCTGATGTCTCCGATTTTACTTGAGGGAGCATTTCTTCTCCTGCTTATCGCAATAACTATAGTAATTATTTTCGGAAAGGATCTGCTGGCATTAACCATCATATATTGTGCCTTCAGCTTCTCAGCTATGATTCTTTATATTTTGGCAGGAGCGGCGGACGTAGCCTTTACTGAGGCTGTAATCGGTGTAATATCAACAGTTTACTTTATTATTGCCATTAAATCTATCAGCAGGCGGTGTAAATGAATATGGACAGAAACAAGGATAGAAAAAAGATTGTTGGTGTATTTTTCGTAATTGCAGTCGTTATAGGTGTTTTCTTTTTGTTCCCCGATTTGCTGCCTGCTGTGGATGACGCAAAAGCACCTGTGCACACGTATCTTTCAGACTACTATATAGAAAACTCTTTGGAGGACACGGGGGCACACAACATGGTAACAGCAGTGCTGGCCGATTACAGAGGGTTTGATACTCTCTTTGAGACATGTGTAATGTTTCTGGCAGGAGTCACTGCTCTTATGGTGCTTTCAACCACAGCCAAGGTCACTAAACCTGAAAGGAGCAGGAAGGAAAGACTGCAGATAAGTTTCGGCAGCACCGTGCTGGATATAGCCTTCCGCATAATTGTTCCTGTTATTGTAATATATGCTTTTTATGTATTGGTTCACGGAGAATTAAGCCTGGGAGGAGGATTCCAGGCAGGGGCGCTCCTTGCAATCGCATACATGATAGACAGGATTATCCCAAGTTTCAACAGCAGTCTTGGGAATCTGAAAGAGGAGACGGCAGCCGTGATTGCCGGTGTGGGGGTTTTTATTTACATTCTCACGGGTCTTTTACCTATGGCAGGCAGTGGTAATTTCCTCGAGTATGGCAAACTGCCTTTTGGAGCGGATACGGCAGAACAGATAAGACAGCTTCACGGTACGGGAATACTGTTAATTGAAATAGGCGTTGTGGTCTGCGTAATGGCGACCATTATAAACATTCTTGAAGTGGTGCTGGAAAGGACAGAATTTGATGATTGACATAATAGAAACATTTTTAGCAGAAAAGGGAATATACATGATGACCTTCATCCTTATGGGATTGGGTATTTTTGGCATGGTTTCCAGCGGTAACTATATGAAAAAAATCATGTGCATGAATATCATGCAGGTTTCCATTATATTTTTTTTCCTGGCTCTTGGACAGAAGGAGCATGGAACTCTCCCGGTGGTTGTAGAAAATCTTCTCGGTGCGGATGCATATATCAATCCTCTGCCTCACGCTCTTATGTTGACTGCTATTGTGGTCAGCCTCGGAACCACCGGGGTGGCACTGGCATTGCTTATGAAGATTAAGGAAATCTACGGCAGCATCGAAGAAGAAGACATAACAGGAAAGAGGTGGAAAAAATGAATTTATTTTTCATATCCCATATTCCTGTTCTGATAGTAGTCATTCCATTATGTGCAGCTGTCTTGTGTCCTCTGCTCAGTCGTCTGAGTCCGTCTCTTGGGAAAAGAACCGTAATTGTGTTTCTTTTCGTTGTCTTTGTTCTGAGTCTGATTCAGCTTGCAGGTATAGTGCAGTCCGGGGAAGCGGTGCACTACTATCTGGGAGGCTGGGAGCCCCCTTATGGTGTTGAATTTGTAATTGACGGAGTAAACGGAATCATAATAGTGCTGGTAAGCTTTATAGGAGCTATGACAGCTCTGTTCAGCAGCCCCTTTGAAGAAGCGGACAAAAATGCGCCATTCAAAAGTGCGGGATATTATTCAATACTTTGTTTCCTTGTAATAGGCCTTTTAGGTATTGCTTCAACAGGTGACGCTTTCAACCTGTATGTTTTTATGGAAATCGTAGCTCTTTCGGGATACGGACTGATTGCTATCGGTGAAGAAAAGGGACCGATTGCGGCTTTCAGATACCTGTTGACGGGAACAATCGGAGCATCCATGTATCTGCTGGGAATAGGATTTTTGTATTCGGCAACAGGAACTCTCAATATGGCAGACCTGGCGGTTCGCCTTCAGAGGGTAGATAATTTACCTCTTATTGCCATTGCAATGGCCTGCCTTATTGTGGGCTTCGGAATTAAGATGGCTCTGTTCCCCCTCCATGGCTGGCAGCCGGCGGCACACTCATATGCTCATCCTGCCGCCGACCCGATGATAGCAGGAGTGATGATAAAAATACCTGCCTATGCAATGTTCAGGTTTTTCTTCTGCATCTTCGACAGCAGTCTGCCGATGATGAAAACAATTTTCAATATAATAGGGATTATGGCGGTACTGGGAATACTTTACGGTTCCCTCAAAGCACTGCGTTATGATAAGTACAACAAAATTCTTGCATATTCCAGCATAGGACAGGTGGGATATATAGCCCTGGGCTTTGCCATAGGTAATTTCTACGGAATAGCCGGTGCCGTATTTCACATTTTGAGCCATGCATTTATGAAGACCGGGCTCTTCTATACCTCAGCTGCCTTTAAGTATCGATACGGAATTCACTACACTGACCGGCTGGGACAGGTGTATCGCAAAATGCCGGTGACATGCGGAGCGCTGGTTGTGCTTGCTCTTTCCATGATAGGGCTGCCGCCCTTTGCCGGATTCTTCGGCAAATGGTATCTTGCCTTGGGAGCTATTCAGAACGGACAGTATTTATATGTGGCCGTGCTAATAATAAGCAGTCTGCTCAGTGCCATCTATTTTTTCAGAATATTTGAGAAAATGTTCATGGGAGAAAAGACTGTTTCGGAGCCTGCTGCACCGGAAGAATATTACGGATATGGAAAATTGACAGGAAAGACCGAAGTGCCTTTGCAAATGCTGATTCCTATCGTGTCTGCCGCTCTTATGATAATCGCCTTGGGACTGGGCAATTCATTTATAGTAAACGGTATACTGAGAACTACGATAATGGAGGTGCTTTAAAGAATGACGATATTAAGTATAAAACCTTTTCTTGCTGTTGTTATTTCTCTTCTTGCAGCACTTCTCATACTCTTCTTCGGAAACAATGTGAGGCCTAACGTGAGGGAGGGTATAACCCTGTCAGCAGCCGTTATCAAGGCGGTTTTGGTGTTTTCTATGGTGCCGGCGGTTCTTGCCGGTAATGAGTATTACTTCTGCCTGTGGGAAATTGTTGACGGCGTAGAGCTGGCTTTCCGGACAGATGCTGCAGGTATGATATTTGCCTGCGTTGCGTCGGGGCTGTGGATTGTCACCTCCGTGTATTCAATCGGATATATGAGGGGTCATCATGAAAAAAATCAGACAGG
This sequence comes from uncultured Clostridia bacterium, assembly GCA_945644815.1. GTDB lineage: Bacteria > Bacillota > Clostridia > Peptostreptococcales > Anaerovoracaceae > SUG1106. The sequence continues at coordinate 29,886 of CALZFA010000001.1, read as the reverse complement.
ATACTTTGCGGCCTTTGCAGTGTGCCTTTCATCGACAATAGGAATTTCCTTTGCTGCAAATTTGCTGACATTCTTTATTTTCTACGAAATGCTTACGGTGGCCACATACCCTTTGGTAGTGCATTACCGCGATGATAAGGCGAGGGCTTCCGGAAGAAAATATCTCGCCTATACACTTATCAGCGGACAGCTGTTTTTTGCGGCTGTTGCAGCTGTTTATGTGATCTACGGAACCTGCGAATTTAAGGCGGGGGGATTCATAGATCCCGGAAGTGTCAGTACGGGGCTTATGCTCATGTTGTTTTTACTGATGATTGGCGGAGGAGCTGTCAAGGCAGGTATTATGCCTCTTCACGGCTGGCTGCCTTCTGCTATGGTAGCCCCTACTCCGGTGAGTGCACTGCTTCATGCGGTGGCGGTAGTAAAGGCGGGAGCCTTCTGTGTGCTGAGAGTGGTATGTTATGTATTCGGCCCTGAGGCCGCAGGATGGTGCGGTGCCGACAAAATCCTTGCATGGTTTGCTGTGGCTACTATTCTGTTATCATCTTTTATCGCAATGAGGAAGGATAATCTCAAGGCGCGTTTGGCCTTCTCCACTATTGGCCAGCTTTCTTACATTGTGCTGGGAATCAGCGTGCTGGCGCCATACAGTATTACCGGTGCAATGTTTCACATTGTGGCTCATGCATTTCTGAAGATTACTCTGTTTATGTGCGCGGGGGCTATATATGTGACAACGGGTCTGTCTGAGATAAGCACTATGGGCGGTCTGGCAAAAAAGATGCCTGTAACCTGCGCCTGCTTCGGTCTGGCATCTCTTGGGATTGCAGGTCTTCCGTTGCTTGCCGGATTTGTAAGCAAGTTTAATATAATAAGAGGCGCATTGATTGCGGGCAAACCTCTTTTTGTCGCCGTGCTGGTAGCGGCGGCACTTCTGGCTCTGAGCTATCTGATTCCGGTGGTACGTGTTTTCTTTGGAAAGAGCGACAGATCTGCGGAAATTTCCGGACATGCTCAGACTGTGGGAGAGAAGTATGGCGGACATGCCGGATACAATGATGCTGCACCGGCCATGCTTATTCCTATAGTTATAACAGCGGTAGTATCGCTGGTGCTGGGCATAATGCCTGACGCGGGTCCGCATCTTTATGACTTGGCGGTTATTGCTGCTGAGTCCATATCCGGAGGAGGTGGAGCAATTGTTTAAAAAGAAAAAATCAGTTTATCTTCTCCTTGCAGGCGTAATGGCGTTAACGGTTATAATTGAAGTTCTTTTTGCCCATCCTCATTACCATATGTTGTGGAACACGGTGCCGGGATTCGATTTGATAATCGGTTTTGCCGGTGGCTGGGCACTGATTCTGCTGGCCAAGGTTGTTATGGCTAAGATTCTGCAGAGGGATGAGGCCTATTATGAAACTGACAACTGCTGTGATTCCGGCAGCGCCGGTGACTGCGAAGGCAGCAGCACATCCTTGAGAAAGGACGGTGAGGGTAATGTTTAACAACCTCCATCCCGGACTGGTTTTAATATTATTCGGAATTGTGATGACGGCTGTTCCGGAAAGGCTGCGTAAGGTTCTGATGATTGCAGGACCTTTGCTGGCGGCTGTGGCGGTCTTTGGACTTGATGGTAACAGCATCCTTTCAGTAGAAATACTGCCCGGCATAACACTGGAGTTACTTCATGTGGATGACCTGACAAAGATGTTTCTTATAATTTTCTCGGTGGCATCCATTATTGGAGCGGTATATGCCCTGAACTCCAAAAGCCGTTTCGAAACAGGCTTTGAGGCTGTATATGCAGGCAGCTCTATGGGTGCAGTTCTGGCAGGCGACTGGATTTCTCTGGTTATCTTCTGGGAAATAATGGCAGTATCATCGTGGCTGATTATAACATCAGCCAAAACAGAGAGCGCATCAAAAGCAGGGTTCCGTTACCTTATGATACATCTGCTGGGCGGCAATATGTTGCTGGCGGGAATTATCATAAAAGTGGCAGGAGGCTCTATGGCTATAACCTGTCTGACAGGTACAGGAGACGCAGCCTTTTGGCTGATTTTCCTCGGAGTTGCCGTAAATGCTGCAATTCCTCCTCTCAACAGCTGGATTTCCGATGCCTATCCGGAGGCGCCTGTGGGCGGAACGGTCTATATGGCCTCCTTTACTACAAAAGTAGGTATGTTTTATATTATCCGCCTCTTTGCGGGAACTGAATTCCTGCTGTGGGTGGGTGTTTTCATGGCTATATACGGAGCATCAATGGCACTTATAGAAAATGACCTTCGCAGGCTGTTCTCTTATCATATAGTCAGTCAGTTAGGCTATATTGTAGCGTCCGCGGCGGTGGGAGGTGCTCTGGGAATAGACGGTGCTGCAGCCCATACTTTCAACAATATTCTTTATAAAGGCGTGCTGTTCATGTGCTGCGGTGCCGTAATTGCATCTACGGGAAAGAGGAGAATAAGCGATCTGAAAGGTCTTTACCATAAGATGCCTCTGACGGCAGTATGCTTTCTTATTGCATCCTTGTCCATAGCGGGGTTTCCCTTGCTAAACGGTTTCGTAAGCAAGTCTCTGGTAATGAACGCTATGGCTGCGGGCGGGTATCATATAGCTGAGATACTGTTAATGGTGGCCAGCGTGGGAACGCTGCTTTCCATAGCGCTTAAGGTGAATTATTTTGTTTTCTTCGGGAATGCTGATGGCGAATCTGAAGAAGACTGTTCCGGTAAACATACTGACGGACACGTCAACAGATGCACCGGCGTATGTACCGACATTGAGGTGAAGCCGGTTCCACTGAATGTGAAAATAGCTTTGATCATGGGTACTGTCGGCTGTGTGCTCATAGGCGTGATGCCGAGCCTTATTTACGGGCTCACACCTTTCGGATCCGATGGTCATCCTTTCACCGTGGATCACGTAACTCAGTATATAGAGATTTTTGCAGCGGCGACTATTGTGTTTGTAATGTATATTGACCATATGGCTCCACATAAGGCTATAACTCTGGATTTTGACTGGTTTTACAGGAAGCCGCTGGCTGGCGCAGTCAGATGGACATCTGCCGCAGTATCAGGATTGTTTGACGCCTGCGGCACGGCTGCCTTTAAGTTAGTGACAGTCGGGAGTTGCTATTTACACAGTCCTGCAGCTATGCTTGAGAATATGGGCATAAAAGTTCCGCGGCGGCAGGGGGGAATCGAGGATGACGATGTGCTCATGAAGCCGGCGGGAATGCTGGTAGCAATAAATGTACTGTTGGCACTTATTATAGTTACGGTTGTGATGGTAGTTCTCAAGGTACAGGGCGTGTCATAATGCCATAGTGTCAGGTAGAGGCAAACCTGCCGGAATGTCATGACGTTATGCGAAAGTAAACCTGCCGAACCCGCAAAAAACCGTTGAAAATAAAAAAATTAGGTTTACTTTTTGAAATATAATGTCCTTTGAAAATAAATGCTTGACAATGACCCTTAACCGGTGGTATATTATTCAGGTAACGAAGAAGAAGTAATCCGCTTCTCACCTGACAGGCCATGTCGCCGGTACGGGTTGATATGTTGAAATTAACACCTTTTGCGGGGGTGTAATGAGGCGGATACTGACTTGTATCCGCTATTTTTTTAGGAGGTGCTCAGCCATTAGCAAGGAAAATTTGATCAACGAAGAAATTCGTGATAAGGAAGTTAGAGTTATTGACACGGATGGAACTATGCTCGGTGTTATGTCAATAGACGAAGCGCTGAATCTGGCAGAAGAAAAGAAGCTTGACCTTGTCAACATTTCACCTAATGCCAAACCGCCGGTATGCAAGATTCTTGACTACGGTAAATATCGTTATGAACTCCAGAAGAAGGAGAAAGAAGCCAAGAAGAAGCAGAAAACCACGCAGATTAAGGAAATCAGGCTCAGCACGTTTATTGAAGACCATGACATACAGGTTAAAGCTAAAACCGCTTCGAAATTCCTTCAGGATGGCGATAAAGTCAAGGTGAGTCTGAGATTCAGAGGCAGAGAAAGAGACTACCAGGCAAGAGGTATGGAGGTTATGAACGCTTTTGCGGCCAGTGTAGCCGATGTGAGCGTGATAGAAAAAAAGCCTTTATTTGAAGGCAGAAGCTTGACAATGGTGCTCGGACCTAAAACCGAAAAATAATTTTTCATTAGTTACAAACGATTTACATTTATATAGGAGGAGAAAAATCATCATGGCAAAGAATAAGATGAAATCCCACAGAGGAGCATGTAAGAGACTTAAATTAACCGGATCCGGAAAGATTAAGAGAAATAAGGCATATAAGAGCCATATTCTTACTAAGAAGACAGCTAAGAGAAAAAGAGGCTTGAGAAAGTCCACAGTTTTAACAAGTGCTGACTTAAAGAGAATGCTCAGATCAATGGCAAAATAGTTTGAAAGGATTCAGGAGGTAAGAAAAATGGCAAGAGTAAAGAAAGGTGTTAACGCACACAAGAGACATAAAAAAATCTTAAAATTAGCTAAAGGCTTCTACGGAGCCAGAAGCAAACAGTTCAAGGCTGCGAACCCGGCAGTAATGAGATCCTTAAGATCTGCATATGTAGGCAGAAAGTTAAAGAAGAGACAGTACAGACAGATGTGGATTGCGAGAATCAATGCAGGCGCAAGAATGAACGGTATCAGCTACAGCCAGCTGATGAACGGTCTTAAGAAGAGCGGCATCGAAATCAATAGAAAAATGCTCTCAGAAATGGCTATCCATGATGCACCGGCTTTCACAGCTCTTTGCGAAACAGCTAAGAAGGCAGTTGCAAAATAAAAAAGAAAGTCTGTAGAACCGGAGTGAAAAAGCTCCGGTTTTATTGCGTATTATACGACAAAAAAACAATATTTTTTTGTCGGTTTTTCTTGTGAATTATGTATACACATGTTAATATTGTAACAGCTAAAAACATTTAAAAAAGTGAGACAGTAAGTTAAGGAGAAACAGATTTATGTGTTGTGAGAACCAGGCTTTAATGGATGAAATGCTTGCAAAGGTTATTGAAGAGCACAAGGATATGCCGGGAGCTCTTATCCCGGTGCTTCACGAGGCTCAGGCCATATACGGCTATCTTCCGGAGGATGTTATGAAAAAAATTTCCGAAGGTCTTGGAGAGCCGGTGGCTAAGGTTTACGGAGTGGCCACCTTTTATTCCCAGTTTTCTTTGACAAAGAAGGGAAAATTTAAAATAAATGTCTGTATGGGAACTGCCTGCTATGTCAAAGGTTCAGCGGATATTCTCAATAAGCTGAAGGAAAGGCTGGCAATCGAGGTCGGTGAATGTACAGAAGATGGAAAATTTTCCTTAGATGCTTGTCGGTGCATAGGAGCCTGCGGTCTTGCGCCTGTTATCACCGTAAACGATGAAGTGTACGGCAGACTGACGGAAGCTGACATTGACGATATAATCGATAAGTATGAGGCGATGGAGGCATAGGCATATGACAGCAGAGAAAAAGAGAGATTATAAAACAATTACCGAAATAAGAGAGCTGAGAGAGGAAAGCCTGAAGAAAATAGGGGCAAGAATCGGCGTGGGAGACTATGACGGAGCAGACATCCATATAATGGTATGCGGCAGCACAGGCTGCACCTCGTCAGGGTCGGGAAAGCTCCTTGAAAAGTTGAACCTGCTAATGGCAGAAGACGGTTTAAATGAAAAAGTTGCCATAGTAAAGACGGGCTGTTTCGGACTTTGTGCAGAAGGTCCTATTGTTATGGTACAGCCGGGGAATTATATGTATACCCAGGTTAACCCGGATGATCTTGATGAGATATGGGAATGTCATATTAAAGGCGGAAGGCCGGTGGAACGACTGATATCCCAAAATGAAACAGAATTTTTTTCCAAGCAGAAGCGAGTCGCACTGAGAAACTGCGGCCGTATAGATCCGGAATGCATAGACGAGTACATCGCTTTTGACGGCTACGAGGCACTTTCCATGGTTCTGACCGAAATGGAGCCGGAAGATGTTATTGACGCAATCAAAGAGTCAGGGCTGAGAGGAAGAGGCGGCGGAGGATTCCCGGCAGGGGTCAAATGGGAAGCCGCGGCAAAACAGGAAAGTAAAGAAAAGTATATCTGCTGCAATGCTGATGAAGGAGATCCGGGTGCTTTTATGGACCGTTCCATTTTAGAAGGCGACCCGCATTCTGTAATTGAGGCAATGGCCATCGCAGGTTATGCTGTGGGCGCTCACAAGGGATTTGTGTACATAAGAGCTGAATATCCTATAGCAGTGGAAAGACTCAGAACTGCCATTGCGCAGGCAAGAGAATACGGGCTTCTGGGTAAGAATATTCTTGGCAGAGGCTTTGAATTTGATATAGAAATCCGACTTGGTGCGGGAGCTTTCGTATGCGGAGAGGGATCGGCTCTGATGATTTCCATAGAAGGAAACAGGGGTGAACCTCGGCCTAAGCCGCCGCGTGCTACGGAAAAAGGCCTTTTTAGTAAGCCGACGGTGCTAAACAACGTGGAAACCTTTGCCAATGTGCCGCAGATTATTGTAAAAGGCGTGGAATGGTATAATTCTATCGGAACGGAGAAATCCAAGGGGACAAAGGTTTTTGCCGTAAGCGGAAAGATTAATAATACCGGATTGGTTGAAATCCCTATGGGAACCAGCCTGAGAGAAATTATATATGATATCGGAGGAGGAATCCCGGGAGATAAAAAGTTCAAGGCTGCTCAGACAGGGGGGCCTTCAGGAGGATGCATACCGGCGGATCTCATCGATACGCCTATAGACTACGACTCCCTCACAAGTCTGGGTTCCATGATGGGATCGGGAGGTCTCATTGTAATGGACGAAACCACATGTATGGTGGATATTGCAAAGTTCTTCCTGGAGTTTACCGTTGAAGAGTCCTGTGGTAAATGTCCGCCTTGCCGTATCGGTACCAAACGAATGCTTGAAATAATTACAAGAATTACAGAGGGTAAAGGCTCTATGGAGGACCTTGACGAACTGGAGGAACTTTCCGAGGCCATTCAGAGGGGAGCACTCTGCGGACTGGGGCAGTCAGCACCAAACCCGGTACTCTCTACTATGAAATATTTTAAAGATGAATACATAGCTCATGTGAGAGATAAGAAATGTCCTGCGGGAGTTTGTATCTCCATGCTCAGATACATCATCGAAAAGGAAAGCTGCAAGCGTTGCGGTATCTGTGCAAAGAACTGCCCTGTGGGCGCCATTTCCGGCAGCAAGGAGTGGCCATATGTTATCGATCAGGACAAGTGTATCAAGTGCGGTGTCTGCATGAGCAAGTGTCCGTTCAAGTCCATAATGAAGAATGCATAAAGGAGGTGGCAATAAAATGGGAAAAGTTCATGTTAAAATCGACGGAATCCAGGTTTATGTACCTGATGATTATACTATTTTAGAGGCTGCTAAGGAGATCAACATCCATATCCCTACTCTGTGCTTTCTTAAGGATGTAAGTGAAATAGGATGCTGCAGAATGTGTCTGGTGGAAATCAAGGGTAAAAAAAGCCTGGAACCTGCATGTGTTTATCCGGTATACGACGGGATGGAAGTAAGAACTCATTCACCGGAAATAATAAAAGTCCGCAAAAAGAATATGGAGCTGATTCTTTCAAATCATCCGGCAATATGCCAGAGCTGTACCCGTTCCGATTCTCATTGCGAGCTGCAGGCTCTTGCCAATATGCTGGACGTTCATTTCAGCAGCTACAGAAAATATCAGGAAACGGTTACACAGAACGCTGCCGTGGATATGGATGACGGAATTTCTATTCAGAGAGACCCTAATCGCTGTGTACTTTGCAGAAGATGTATAAGCATCTGCAATAATATTCAGACGGTAGGCGCTATATCTGCCATAAACAGGGGATTTAACACCGTCATAGGGACGGCGGGAAATAAAAGTCTTGATGATACAATGTGCGTAAGCTGCGGTCAGTGCATTAACGTATGCCCTACAGGAGCACTGCAGGAGCACAGAGATATCGATGCTGTATGGGATGCCCTCTATGATGAGGATAAATATGTGGTGGTCCAGACGGCTCCTGCTGTAAGAGCTGCCCTCGGCGAAGAATTCGGAAACCCAATAGGAACAGATGTGACAGGCAGGATGGTTACAGCCCTGAGAATGCTTGGCTTTGACAAAGTCTTCGATACAAATACGGGAGCGGACCTTACCATTATGGAGGAAGGTACGGAACTTATTGATAGGATCAGAGGCGGCGGGGTGCTTCCGCTTATCACATCGTGCTCACCGGGATGGATCAAGTTCTGTGAGCATAATTTCCCGGAAATGATTCCTAACCTTTCCACATGCAAGTCTCCTCATGAAATGTTGGGAGCCATTACCAAGAGCTATTTTGCGGAAAGAAACGGTCTTGATCCGGATAAGATAGTCGTAGTATCGGTTATGCCTTGTACTGCGAAGAAATTTGAATCACAGAGGCCGGAATTATCCGTGGACGGAAGAGCGGATGTAGATTTAGTTATTACCACCAGAGAACTGGCCAGAATGATTAAGTCCATTGGAATTGACTTTAATGCCATAGGAGACGGCAGCTTTGATGATCCATTGGGACAGTCAACAGGTGCAGGCCTTATTTTCGGAACCACAGGAGGCGTAATGGAGGCAGCTCTCAGAACCGTCGCCGACATTATTAACGGTGTAAGCTCTGATTCCATCGATTATGTGGAAGTAAGAGGGCTTGAGGATATTAAGGTGGCAGAGGTTAAAATTGCAGACCTTAATATAAGGGCGGCTGTGGCTCACGGACTGGGAAATGCAAGAAAGCTTATGGAAAGGGTGAAAGCAGGGGAGCATTTTGACTTTATTGAAATTATGGCATGTCCCGGAGGCTGCATTAACGGAGGCGGTCAGCCACTTCAGGTTTCCGATGTAAGAAACTGGGTAGACTTTAAGGAAAAGAGAGCCAAGGCCCTTTATAAGGGTGACATGGAGAAATTTATCAGAAAGTCTCATAACAATCCGGCAATCAAAAAACTTTATAAAGAGTATCTGGGCATGGCAGGGGGCATGAAGGCACACAAGCTGCTTCACACCCATTTTGTAGACAGAAAAAACATAGATTAGTCACCAAAACTTCAGTTTTGAGACGGGTCTCGTCGTTGAGTCCCGTCTTTTTTTATGGTATAATTATCGGATTACATAAAAAAATAATGAGAGAGGGTGCATAGGAAAGATGATTAAAACACTTTCGAAATATGTAGGAGAATATAAAAAATATGCAGTTATAACTCCGGTTCTGGTAACCCTTGAAGCACTTATGGAGATAGTGATACCGCTCCTGATGGCGCAGCTGATAGACAACGGCATAGATGCCGGCGATATGGGAGAAGTCACTAAATACGGAATAATTCTTCTGGCTGCGGCTGTGCTGGCAATGGCATTCGGAGTACTGGCAGGGAAAACCGCACCAACGGCATCTGCAGGCTTTGCTAAAAATCTGAGGCAGGCCTTATACAATAAGGTGCAGGAATTTTCCTTTGCCAACATAGATAAATTTTCTACGGGCAGCATAGTTACCAGACTTACAACAGACGTAACCAACGTGCAGCAGGCATTTCAGATGATAATAAGAATTACGGTGCGGGCGCCGGGGATGCTGATTTTTGCACTGATTGCCTCTTTCAGCGTAAATCATAAGTTATCCCTTATATTTCTGGCCGTCCTGCCGGCAATGGGAATTGGCATGTTCATGATAATCAAAAAGGTTTATCCGCTGTTCAACAAAATTTTCAGAACCTATGACAAACTTAACAATGTGGTTCAGGAAAACCTTTATGCAGTGCGAGTTGTCAAATCCTTTAACCGCCAGAAATACGAAAACGAAAAGTTCGGAGAGGTTTCGGGAAACATCTACAAGGACTTCTCCCGAGCTGAAAAAACCATGGCTTTCGTGTCACCGCTTATGCAGACATGTATGTATATCTGTATGCTTCTGATTTCATGGATAGGAGCCAGAATGATAGTGGCCGGCGGAAATGATGCAGCTTTGGGGCTGACCACAGGGCAGCTTATGAGTATGATAACATATACCATGCAGATTCTTATGAGCCTGATGATGATTTCTATGATATTTGCCATGATGACCATGGCAAAGGCTTCCGGCGAAAGAATCGTAGAGCTTCTCGATGAGGAGAGCGAAATAAAAAATCCTGCAAATCCGGTTACGAAAATAAAAGATGGCTCCATAGATTTTGTAAATACAGGATTCAGGTACTCAGAGGCCGATGAAGGCTCCGATACAAAGAAAGTTCTTGATAATATAAATCTTCATATCGATTCGGGAATGACTGTTGGCATAATAGGCGCAACGGGCTCATCAAAATCCAGTCTGGTTCAGCTGATACCCAGGCTCTATGATGTAAGCGAGGGGCAAGTCAAGGTAGGCGGTGTGGATGTGCGTGATTATGATATGGAAACTTTGAGAAATCAGGTTGCCATGGTGCTCCAGAAGAATGTTCTTTTCTCAGGCACCATCAGAGAAAACCTGCGTTGGGGTAATGAAAATGCCACTGACGAAGAGATCCGCCATGCGTGCGGTGTTGCCTGTGCCGACGAGTTTATAGAAAAGTTCGAAGACGGCTATGACACATATATAGAGCAGGGGGGAACCAACGTATCCGGCGGACAGAAGCAGAGGCTCTGTATTGCCAGAGCCCTTCTCAAGAAGCCAAAGATTCTCATTCTGGACGACTCCACCAGTGCGGTGGATATGAAAACCGATGCACTTATAAGAAGGGCTTTTGCCAGTGAGCTTCCTGACACGACAAAGATTATCATAGCGCAGAGAATTTCATCGGTGCAGGATTCGGACAAGATAATCGTAATGGATGAAGGAAAGGTGGCAGATTGCGGCACTCACGCTGAGCTTATGGAAAGAAGCGAAATATACAGAGAGGTTTACGAAAGCCAGAATAGGAAAGGCGGTGATGCGGTATGAGCAGAATGACTATGAGAGGACCCCACGGCGGGCCTCCGGGCGCAAGGGGCATGTATGCAGGCGGACCTACAGGTATAAAACCGGGAACCATCAAAAGACTGCTATCTTATCTGAGCCAGTACAGGGTAAAAATGATATTCGTGTTCATATGCATAATAGTCAGCACTTTGGCCGGCGTAGGCTCATCTCTTTTCATGCAGACCCTCATTGACAGCTACATCACCCCACTGCTTCTTGAGGCCGCACCTGTGTATACAGGCCTTTTCAAAGCCATCGTCATGATGGGATGTCTATACGGGGCAGGGGCTTTGGCAAGCCTGTTCTACAACAGAACCATGGCTGTAATCTCACAAAGTGTCCTTAAGGATATCAGAAATGAAATGTTCAGCCACATGCAGACTTTACCCATCAGATATTTTGACAGCAGGACTCACGGCGATATTATGAGCCATTATACAAACGACACGGATACCCTGCGACAGATGCTTTCTCAGAGCCTTCCCAATCTGTTTTCGTCAATGCTTTCCATGATAGCCGTGTTTGCATCAATGTTGCATCTGAGCATATGGCTGACTCTGGTTACAGTGGTGTTTACCTTCGTCATTCTTGCGGTGATGAAAAAAATTGCCGGGATGTCGGGCAAATACTTTGTGAAGCAGCAGAAAAGCCTGGCTGATGTTAACGGATATATTGAGGAAATGATAAACGGGCAGAAGGTTGTTAAGGTTTTTTGCCATGAGGAAAAGGCTCAGGAGGTCTTTGACGGTAAGAATAAGGAACTTTGCGAGAACATGACCAAAGCCAATATTCTGGCCAATATTGTAATGCCTCTCATGGGAAGTCTGGGCTATGTGCTTTATGTGGTCATTGCAATAGTAGGTGGTTATATGGGGATTGCAGGGGTTACAAATATTTCTCTGGGAGGAGAACCTGTGGTGACTCTGGGGACCATAGCGTCTTTTCTGATACTGTCCAGAAACTTTGTCAACCCTATAGCGCAGATCTCTCAGCAGCTCAATTCCGTGATCATGGCTATGGCCGGTGCTTCGAGGATATTTGAACTGCTGGATGAGGCGTCAGAAGAGGATCGCGGAACGGTAACGCTTGTAAATGCTCGACTGAGAGAGGACGGAAGCCTTGAGGAGTGCAGCGAGCATACGGGCATTTGGGCATGGAAAGACGGCAGTAATCTTATAGAGGTTAAGGGGAAGATTAACCTTAAGGATGTAGATTTCGGCTATACAGATGATATTATGGTTCTTCACGATATTACCGTTTATGCAGAGCCGGGACAGAAGGTGGCCCTGGTGGGAGCTACCGGTGCAGGAAAGACCACTATAACAAATCTGATAAACAGGTTTTACGATATTGACGATGGCAAGATTCAGTACGACGGAATAAACATCAACAACATCCGAAAAGAAGACCTGCGTCGTTCGTTGGGCGTTGTGCTGCAGGATGTGAACCTGTTTACCGGTACTGTTATGGATAACATAAGATACGGCAAGCTTGACGCCACTGATGAGGAATGTATTGAGGCGGCCAGGCTGGCCAATGCTGATGGCTTCATACGTATGCTTCCTAAAGGCTACAGCACAGTTCTGGAAGGCGATGGCAGCGGACTGTCACAGGGCCAGAGGCAGCTGATTTCAATAGCCAGAGCCGCTGTGGCTGACCCGCCTGTAATGATTCTCGATGAGGCAACATCTTCTATAGATACTCGAACCGAGGCCATCGTTCAGCGTGGCATGGACAATCTGATGAAGGGAAGGACGGTATTTGTAATTGCTCATCGTTTATCTACGATTCAAAATGCCGATGTTATAATGGTCATGGAAAACGGACGAATCATCGAGAGAGGAAACCATGAACATCTCATGGCTGAGAAGGGCAGATACTATCAGCTTTACACAGGTGCTTTCGAGCTGGAATGAAACACAAAAGGAAAGAGGAATTAAAAAGTGAAGAGATTATCTGAAATGGCTCCGGGAATACTTGTCTGTATTGTAATTGCAGCAGCTGCCACATTGATTGTGGACCTTGCGCCGGTTCTTGAAATTGTGGGGGCACCTGTTTTCGGAATACTGATAGGTATAGCTTTGGGAACCTTTACCGGGATAGGCGGTGCGGAAAAACTTAAAAAAGGCATTTCCTACACTTCTCAAAAAGTGCTGCAGGCGGCTGTTGTACTGCTGGGATTCGGTCTAAACCTGGCTACTGTAGGAAAGGTGGGGATGTCATCTCTTCCCATTATCCTCTCAACCATAGCCACATCCCTGATTGTGGCATACATCGTATTCAGACTGTTTAAGGTTCCTGCCAGGGCAGCTGTCCTCATAGGTGTAGGCTCGTCAATTTGCGGTGGTTCTGCAATTGCTGCTACAGCTCCGGTAATCAAAGCCGACGACGAGGAGATTGCTCAGTCAATTTCGGTGGTTTTCCTTTTTAATGTTGTGGCGGCACTGATATTTCCTACCTTGGGTGACATGATAGGCCTTACTGATGCAGGCTTCGGTCTTTTTGCGGGAACAGCAATTAACGATACATCATCTGTTACGGCAGCGGCATCGGTGTGGGATACTCTTCACGGTACAGGCGGCGAAGTTCTTGAATACGCCACAATTGTAAAACTGACCAGGACCCTTGCTATTATACCTATTACTTTAGTGCTTTCTGTAGTACAGGCAAAAAGGACAAATGTTGAGGGGAAGAAGCTTAACATCATAAAGATGGTCCCTGCCTTTATTATATACTTTGTACTGGCATCTGCCGTTACCACTGTAGTTAATCAGACACTTACGGGAGCAGCCCTTGAAACGGCAGCAGCACTCTTTTCTTTTCTTAAAAGAGTCAGCAAGTTCTTTATCGTTATGGCTATGAGCGCTATCGGTATTAAAACGGATATTGTAAAGCTGATTAAAACCGGTGCGAAACCTATTGCTCTGGGGTTTGCCTGCTGGGTGATGATCAGCATAGTATCACTGGCAATGCAGCATGTGCTGGGACTGTGGTAGCAATGCCAAATTGATGTATAATTTACCGCCTTTGGCAAAGACTAAAGATGTATTTTGCGGGAGGCGGTATTATTATGGATTCAATATGGAAATCAGGCACAAAGCTGCCGGAGTTCTCGGAGCTTGAAAGTGATATGAAGGTTGATGTTCTCATAATAGGGGGAGGAATTACAGGCATTCTGTGCGCACATTTTCTTCAGGAAAGAGGGGTAGACTATGTTCTTTGCGAGGCCGGTACCGTCTGCTCCGGCATTACGGGAAACACTACTGCCAAGATTACGGCTCAACACGGGCTCATTTATAATAAAATACTTAAAGGCATGGGACTTGAAGCGGCAGCTATGTATCTTCATGCCAATCTCGCAGCAGTGGAAAAATTTGCGGAGCTATGTACGGAAATTGACTGTAATTTTGAGCGAAAAACCTCCTATGTCTATTCTAAGGAAAGTCTGAAGAATCTGGAAAATGAAGCTGATGCCCTGGCACGGATCGGATTTTACAGCAATCTTTCTGACAAAACGGAACTGCCTTTTCCGGTGGCAGGAGCACTTGCCTTCAACAATCAGGCTCAGTTTAATCCTCTGAAGTTCCTTTCCCGCATAGCTGAAGGTCTCAATATATATCAGAATACTCTCATAGCGGAGTTTATACCTGTTGAAGGCCATGTCGGCGGAAAAATGTATATGGCCCTTACCGACAAGGGCAAAAAAATCATATTCAGGCAAGCTGTGTTTGCAACACATTTTCCTTTGAATAACAAACACGGACTGTTTTTTCTTAAGCTGTATCAGCACCGATCATACGTTATGGCGCTGAATAATGTCCCTAAGATTCATGGAATGTATGTTGATGAAAATAAGAAGGGAATGTCATTCAGAAGCTTTGAAGATACACTTCTCATTGGAGGAGGCGGTCACCGAACAGGCAAAAAAGGAGGCAACTGGCAGGAACTCAGAGAATTTGCCCGACGGTATTATCCTGACAGCAAAGTGACATTTTCCTGGGCTGCACAGGATTGCATGAGCCTTGACGGTGTGCCGTACATCGGACACTATTCAAAAAATATGCCGGGGTGTTTTGTGGCCTCGGGATATAACAAGTGGGGGATGACATCATCCATGACAGCAGCCATGATTCTTGCAGATATGATAACCGAAAAAGGAAGCTCTTATGCTAAGGTTTTTGACCCGTCCAGAAGCATGATAAAACCTCAGCTTTTCATCAACGGGTGGGAGGCGGCGGCCAATCTGATGATTCCGGCAAAAAAACGATGTCCTCATATGGGCTGTAGTCTTAAATGGAATGAGACGGAGCATAGCTGGGACTGTCCCTGCCATGGTTCGAGATTCACTGAGGGCGGAAAAGTTCTTGACAATCCGGCCAACGGAGATTTAAAAAAATGACCGGCGATTATTCGCCGGCTTTTTCCAGTTCCTTATATTTATCGTCGATCTGTTTGAGAAGGTCGATGATTTTTATTTTTTGCGGACAGTGGCTTTCGCAGTTGCCGCAGCCGATACAGTCCTTGCCGTTAGGACCCAGTTTTTTATATATTCCCGACAGAGACCCCCAAATATAGTGGAAACCCTTGGCTGCTGCTTCGTTGTAGCCGCTGAAAATCTTCGGAATCTGAATTTCTTGAGGACATTCAAAGCAGTAGCCACAGCCGGTACAAGGTATGAGAATGTCACTCCGGAGTACGGAAACCGCCTCCCGAATAGCACCAAGGTGTCTTTTTTCAAGACCGCCGCTGTTATAAAAATCCACATTTTCCTGCATCTGTTTGAGGCTGGACATCCCGGAAAGAGTACACACGACGCCATCCAGACCGTCAACATAGCCCAAAGCAAAATCAGTATATGACAGACCTCTGTCCTCTCCGGCTTTATCAAGAATTTTGCGGCTTCTTTCGCTCAGCGGATTTGAAAGCATTCCTCCGCGAAGAGGCTCCATAACGATAATAGGCTTGTTATATTCACGGCAGATCTGATAAAGCTCTTTTGCGTTGATATAGTCCCAGTCCATATAATTCAGCTGGATCTGTACAAATTCCAGGTCATCGGAATGATTTTCAAGAATCTCACGCAGAAGGGCAGGTTCACAGTGAACGGAAAATCCCAGATGTCTGATACGGCCCTTTGCAAGTTCCTCCTTAAGGATTGATATCACATCAAGCTTACTGATAACAGGCCACACTTCTTCATCAACATTGTGAAGAAGGTAAAAATCAAAATAATCAACGCCGCATTTTTTAAGCTGGTCCTCGAAAATATCCTTCACGTCCTGCTGGGTTTTACATAGCCACGCAGGCATTTTGTCGGCCAGATAGAAAGTTTCCCGAGGGTATCTCTTTGAAAGAGCCGCGCGGCAGAAGTTCTCTGCTTCTCCGGCATGGTATTTGTATGCTGTGTCGAAGTAGGTAATGCCGTGGGAAAGAGCATAGTCTACCATTTCCTTTCCCGCTTCGTAGTCTATTGTGCCGTCCTTGTGCATTGGAAGACGCATGGTGCCGAAGCCCAGACGGGAAATCTTTGAGTCTTTGAATTGAGTATATTTCATATGTATCCTCCGCATATACTGAGATTAGTTTTGAAGTCATATGTAAATTATACATTATCCCGAAAACTTCGTAAAGAGCCGGTGCAGAAAGAATGTGTAAAAAAAATGTGTTTCAACAACAAAGAACTTGTATATGGGTTTGTATTGTGCTACAATATGGATTATTAGTTTAGACGACTAAAGTTTAGGAAAGATTAGGAGAAAAATGATATGGAAAATGGTCTTCATAAGAAATACGGCCTTGCAACCGCTATTTGCATGGTAGTCGGTATTGTAATAGGTTCAGGGGTATTCTTTAAGGCGCAGACTATTCTGCAAAAAACCGAGGGAAATATGTCCCTGGGAATTATGGCATGGCTCATCGGCGGCGCAATTATGCTTTGCTGTATATCTGCTTTTGCAATCATGGCTACGAAGTATGAAAAGGTAAACGGCATCGTAGACTATGCTGAGGCTACTGTGGGAAGCAAATACGGATATGCAATAGGCTGGTTTATGGCCCTTATATATTCTCCTTCACTCACTTCGGTTCTTGCCTGGTTATCTGCAAGATATACGCTGGTGTTCCTTACAACAGCATTTCCAAGCATTACACTTTCGATTCCGGCGTCAGAGGGCGGCTGCGTTGTAGGTCCTGAATGTATGGCACTGTCACTGTTCTTCCTCTGTGCAGCTTACGCTATGAATGCACTTTCACCGAGGATTGCAGGCCGTTTCCAGGTTGGAACAACTGTTATTAAGCTGATTCCTCTGTTGTTGCTTGCTGTAGTGGGAACCATCGTAGGTATTTTCGGAGAACACGGCACTTTAGTAGAAAACCTTTCATATACGGGAACAGCCGATACACCTAACGGCAACCTTCTTTTCGGAGCTGTAGTTGCTACCGCTTTTGCTTATGAAGGATGGATTATTGCAACATCAATCAATGCAGAGCTTAAGGATTCTAAGAAAAATCTGCCGATTGCCCTTATTACAGGCGGTATCATCATAGTGGCTATATACCTGTTCTACTTTATCGGGACTGCAGGCGGCGCAGACGTTCAGACACTCATGAACGACGGTGCAACTACTGCGTTTATAAATATTTTCGGAGGAGTTTTCGGAAACATCCTTAACCTGTTTGTTGCAATTTCATGTATGGGTACACTTAACGGTCTTATGCTGGCCTGCACCAGGGGATTATATGCTCTTGCAGCAAGAAATGAAGGCCCTAAGCCTGAAGTATTCGGACAGATAGACAAGAGCACCAATATGCCTCATAATGCTGCAATCTTCGGATTGCTTCTGGCAGCAATCTGGTTCTTCTTCTTCTACGGCGCTAACCTGGCACCGTTTGCATGGTTCGGAGTATTCGGTTTTGACTCATCAGAGCTGGCTATCATCACTGTTTATGCAATGTACATACCTATTTTCATCAACTTTATGAGAAAGGCGACAGACATGAGCTTCGGAAAGAGATATGTGGCCCCGGCACTTGGAATTATCGGAAGCGTATTCATGGTAATTGCGGCCATCTATGCTCACGGAATTCAGCCTTATCAGGCGGCAGCTGCTGAAGGCAGATTCGCCTGTCCGGTGCTGTTCTACCTGATTATTTTTGCGGTAGTTATGATAGTCGGGATGGCTATTAACCGGAAAAAGAGTAAATAAGACATTATGAAAAAAAGCTGCCATGCCCCTGAATGGTGTGGCAGTTTTTATTATGGGGCAACAATTATGATTTCAGGGGGGAGTTTACTTCTAAACAGCCCTGAAATGTTAAAAACATATTGACAAGTAAAGTTGTCAATGATATACTGCGATTGACAAATAAAGTTGTCAAAAAACGGGAAGGAGGCAGACAAAATGCCTTTGTATAACAATCTGAAGGAATACCGTGCGCGAATAGGTGTCAACCAGACACGGATGGGTGAGCTTGCCGGAGTATCCCGACAGACCATAAGTCAGATAGAACGAGGTGATTATTCGCCGTCGGTGACACTGGCTCTGAAAATAGCCAAGATATGCAATGCCAAAGTGGAGGATATTTTCAGGTATGAGGAGGAGGTATCAGAGGATGAGAGATAACATCAAATCGGAAAAGAACAAAAAAGAAAACAAAGCAGCATTAAAGAAATTCGTTCCAATGCTTATAGTGTGGGCCTTCATCGGAGGAATTGCAGGAGGAATCAGTTCCTTTGTGGCACACAGTGATTTATCAGGCAGCGTGGCAGATATGGCATGGCTTATATTAAATATAATAAGCCCGTGGATTATCATAACTTTGGGGGTGGCAGGATATATCTCCTGCTGTGTTATAAACAAAAAAGCCAGGCAATTATACGAAAAAGCTATTCTTGATGCCGGGGAGAATGGAGAGCCTGACGAGGAAGCAATCGAAACTGTGGAGAACAAAATTTCCCGGGGAATGTCTGTGCTAAGTGTTATGATCATACTACAGATGCTTTTCTTTGGAATAATCATGGCTGATTTGGAATACTTCGTATCAAGCAACCATGTTTTAATGATCGTGACTGTAGTGGTATTCATCGTCGGAAGTCTGGTGCAGACTAAGCAGCAGCAGCTCATGGTGGATCTGGAAAAGGAAATGAACCCGTCAAAAACAGGCAGCGTCTACGATTCAAAATTCCGTGACAAGTGGGAAGAGAGCTGCGACGAAATGGAGAAAATGATGATATATAAATCCGCATATAAGGCATATAAGTCAGCAGGGTTAGCTTGCCTTTTTTTATGGGTAATTACTGCAATTCTCAGTATTGCTTTTAAAACCGGGCCGCTTCCATGTATAGCGGTAAGTATAATATGGCTGGTTATGACAGTGTCATACTGCAGAGAGGCTATGAGACTTGACAAGGGAGGAAAAAAGTAAATGGGTCTGGAAGTAAGGAATTTATATAAAAAATACGGTGAGAAAGTGGTAGTGGATAACCTGTGTTTTGAAATGAAGAAGCCCGGAGTGTACGCCCTTCTGGGAACCAACGGTGCCGGCAAAACAACATCAATCAGAATGATGCTGGGCATGCTGGCAAAGGATGGAGGAGAGGTGATCTGGAACGGGCAGCCGCTGACCATGGATAATTGCAATGTAGGCTATCTGGCTGAAGAAAGGGGTCTTTATCCCAAGTATTCATTAATGGATCAGCTCATGTATTTTGCCGGGCTTCGCGGAGTATCTAAAGAGGAGGCAAAAAAGAGAATTGCATACTGGGCGGAAAAGCTGGGGGCAACGGAATATCTTTTTCCTGAAAAAAAGACAAAACCCAAGCTGGCAGATGAGCTTTCCAAGGGTAATCAGCAGAAGATACAGTTTATGGTTGCTCTTATATCCGATCCCGAACTTATCATACTTGACGAACCTTTGTCAGGGCTGGATCCGGTAAATACAGACCTTTTCAAGGGAATAATAAGGGAGGAAATAGCCAAGGGAAAGTATCTTATAATGTCCAGCCATCAGATGGCAACCGTAGAGGAATTCTGTACAGACATCACAATTCTGGACCGCTCTAAAACTGTGCTTCAGGGGCATCTGGGTGAAATCAAAAAGAGCTACGGGAGAGTCAACCTGAAGCTGAAGACGGAGCAGGATGCACAGTCTTACATAGGGGAGTCCGGTGCACGCATCATTACGATGAAGGAAACTGAATATCAGCTGAGGGTGGACGGCGAGGAACAGGCCAATGCTCTTCTGGGGAGGCTCATAGACGCCGGTATCCAGGTGGTCACCTTCGATTTGAGAGAACCCAGCCTTCATGAGATTTTTGTGGAAAAAGTGGGTGATTATCATGAGTAAGGTGTTTAAATTTACTCTGCTGCAGCTGTTCAAAAATAAGTCAAACCGGATAGTTTTCGGCATACTCTTTGCCGTCCTGATTCTGTCGGTGCCTGTGGCATCGGTTCTTTTGGGGGATGGAGGAGCGAAAGATATAGGCGGTCCAACAGAAATCTATATATATGCGGACACCTTAAAAGGTTATCTGGAAAACGGGCCTGACGACTTTGATACACGGTATGCGGTTCAATACGGTTATGCCATACTGGTAATGATAATCTCAGTATTTTCGGCTACATATATTGTAAGAGCCATAGTGGAGGAAAAAAGCTCAAAACTGGTGGAAACCCTAATGATAAGCATCAGATCCGAGGCCATAATTTTTGGTAAACTTCTGGCAGTTATGGCCTTCATGATAACCATGCTCATGGGCGGAGCAGCGTTGTTTGCTCTTTCCTGTGCTGTCACCGGACTGTTCACAGATGTATCGTTTATAGGTGATGTGCTGGCCGGATTGGGGATTTCCAAAGGGCTGCTTACCATCGGACCTGAGTTGATGCTTATAATTCTCATATCTCTGGTACTGGCATTTCTGCTGTTTTCACAGATATCGGCCCTGTCAGCAGCAGGCTGTTCCACTATGGAGGATATGGAATCGGCCAACATGGCAGGTACTATGGTAATACTGGCAGGATACATAATTTCAACCATAACCATGCCAATGGGAGGGAAAGCACTGACTATAGCCATGACGCTGTGTCCCTTTGTATCATCTTTCAGTGCGCCGGTATATTTCGTAATGGGAGATATAGGCTGGAGGCTTCTGATTGGATCATGGGCAATTCAATTCCTTCTGGCGATTATTCTCTATAAAATTTCAGGCAAAGTATACGACAGACTTATCATCCACACGGGACGGAGAATTAAGCTTGGGGAAATACTTGCGATGGCAGGAAAGGGGGAAGGCAGATGAAAAAGGAATTCAGAGGTTTTGGGAAGATTTTCTCTTTTACTTTCCTGCATCATATAAAAACAAAGGGATATATTGCCTCGACGCTGATAGTTGCAATGCTTTGTCTGATGATACCCATTGGCGTTCTGGCCGGACGTGAGCTTATCAGGGACGGCGAACCGGAGAATGAGGCGGGTATGCAGAAGGCCATGGAAGTGACAGGCGAAGAAGCAGAAAAAGGGGAAAAAACAGGCGATTACGCAGAGGAAGAAAATGAGCTTGACAACCTGAAATATCTTTTCATAGTGGATCGCAGCGAGGATGGTCTTGAAGAACTTTATGGCTTTGCAGAATACTTGAAAGCATATGCCGGACTTGACATTGATACAAAGTATTTTGGAAATGATATGGATAAAGCGGCAAAGGAGGCTTCAGGCAGGAACGATGTGATTGTTCTTACAGCGGATAAAATAGGAAAGGACTATGAACTCAATCTGCTTGTACCGGAAGGAGGTCTCTCCCGGTCAGCGGCAGAGCTGTTAATACCTCTTTTGGACGAGTATGCTCAAAGTGCAAGAGAAAGGCTCAATCCATCGGAAACAGACGGGGACGGCGCATCAGCAGAGACAGAAACAGACGGAGTGAAGGAACTCGTTTCCATGGTGATTACATTTGTTAACATAATGGTACTTTATTTCTTTGTATTAATATACGGCTCGAGCGTGGCGAGCAGTGTTGTAATGGAAAAGAACTCCAAACTCATGGAAGTGTTCCTGACTGCAGTAAAGCCGGCGGCTATGATAATGGGAAAACTCCTTGCTATATCCCTTTCCGGCATGCTTCAGCTCATAAGCTGGGTCCTGGCTCTTGTACTGGGTTTTGTAATAGGGGGAGAAGCGGCACAGGTCGTAAACCCGGATGCCGGCAATCCGGCTGCCGAAGTTCTCCGGCTGGCGGCGACTGTTACAGACGGAATGTTTTCGGCGGGGACTTTAATTGCAGCTGTTGTCATGGCTCTTTTTGGGGTGATTCTTTACTGCTCACTGGCTGCTATAGGAGGCTCTCTTGCCGGTAAGCAGGAGGACCTTTCATCCACTAATATGGTATTTACCATGATATTGATAATCAGCTTCTTTGCAGCCATTTACGGCGGCGGCATCGAGGGCATGGGCTCGGATGTGGGATGGCTCAAAGCAATCCTTGACTGGATACCGTTTACGGCAGTGATGGTGACGCCTTCAAAAATCCTGCTTGGCCTCATTCCTTTGAAATACGGCATCGGTTCCATGGTTATCACGGTGGCGGCAGCCATTCTGCTGGTGGCTGCGGCGGGAAAGCTTTACAGAGCCATGGCACTGTACCGCGGGCAGAAGCCTTCAATTAAAGATGCAGTAAAAATGATACGTGACAGATAGGCCGAAGCGGCAGGTTTCTTGCAACCTTTACTTGTTTCGTATATAATGAGAGCAGGAAAACCTGCTCTTTTCTATAGTACAGAGCTAAAAGGCGAAAGGTAAGATAAAATGGATTTAAACCTGATGCAGATAATTGATAATCTGGGACGATGGGCCTTTGTTGCCCTGGCAGTGTATATACTTGCACGCTGTATACTGTCACTGATAAAGGCAAAAAACCCTGCTGAAGTATGGGCGTATATGCACATGACAACGTACGCTTCTGATGGGCAGGGCTATGTAAGTCCCGCCGAAGAAATAAGCGTGCCCATAACTCATTGGGAAAATGTTATCGGCAGAGCAAAAAGCTGCGATATACAGGCTTCAGACAGCACCATTTCCAGAAATCACGGGATACTGATGAGGGGAAGCAGCGGACAGTGGACCTACAGAGACCTGGGTTCAAAAAACGGAACCTATCTGGAAGATATCAAGATAAGCAAAGAAAACGAAATGGGTCCGCCTATCAAGCTTGAATACGGAGATACATTGAGAGCGGGGCTGACAGAATTCACTCTGCTTCCCATCAGTCTGGAGGAAAAAAACAACAACACCGCCATGCGAAGATCGGATACCAAAGTCATGTCAGCTGGGCCTACACTGGCGGCTCTTACTCTCTTTCAGGTGCTGACCATCATGCAGCTCTGGGTTACGCTGGGACCTGATTATCTGGATGAAGCAGTAATTTCAATAGGTGGGCTCTGTGCTGTTATGTGGATATACACCGGAGTGCTCAGAAGTATGGGAAGGACGGGATTTGAAATGGAAACCATAGCCTTTTTCCTGTCGACTCTCAGCCTTGCCGTGGTGGCAAGTTCTGCCCCTGAAAAGATGTACAAGCAATTTGTTGCGGCGGCTCTGGGTGTTGCAATCATGTTTGTAATGTGCGTTTTTATGAGGAATCTGGAGCGCTGTAAAGCGCTCAGGTGGTTTCTAATGGGGGGTTCGGCGCTGCTCCTTTTTGTCAATCTCATTTTTGGAACTATAGGCTTCGGTGCAAAGAACTGGCTTGAAATAGGCGGTTTAAGTTTTCAGCCATCGGAGCTGGTAAAGGTGGCGTTTATATGGATAGGAGCAGCCACTTTGGACGAACTCTTCCAAAAGAAAAATCTATGGATATTTATGGGCTTTTCTGCCTTTTGCTTTGGCTGCCTGGGGCTTATGGGAGACTTTGGAACAGCTATAATTTTCTTTGTCACTTTCCTGATAATATCATTCCTGAGAAGCGGGGATTTCTCCAAACTGATACTTATCATCGGTGTGGCCGCTGCCGGAGGTTTTGTTATACTCAGCTTCAAACCATATATTGCAAAGAGGTTTGCCACATGGGGCCATGCCTGGGATCCCGATATTATGGATGCTGCCGGATTCCAACAGACAAGAACCATGAGTGCAGCTGCCGGCGGCGGGCTTATCGGCTGCGGACCTGCAGAGGGCTGGCTTGAGGAGGTTCCGGCAGCTGATACGGACATGGTTTTCGGAATGCTCATAGAAGAGTGGGGGCTGATAATAGCTGTGCTGGCGGTGCTTTCCATAGTGACGCTGGCGGTATTTGCCGTAGGCTCTATTATGGCAGGACGGTCCACTTATTATACCATCGCCGCCTGCGGAGCCATGAGCATGTTTGTATTTCAGACCATTCTCAATGTTTTCGGTTCAGTAGATATGCTTCCCTTTACAGGAGTAACCTTCCCCTTTGTGTCTAACGGAGGAACCAGCATGATGGTTTCATGGGCGCTGCTGTCATTTCTGAAGGCGGCAGATACCAGGGAACAGGCCAGCCTGGCGGTGAAAGGAGGCGCGAAAAGATGAAAAAACTTGAAAAAAGGGCCGTCTTGTGTCTCACTTTAGCTGCGGTTCTGGTAATCGGGCTTGGTTTATTTGTATTTCGGCTTGAAGCCAACGGAAGCAAATGGGCGTCATTTTATGCTAACAAACATATATATACTGATGGTCAGCTTGCAGTAGGTGCGGTCTATGACAGAAACGGAACCCTGCTTTTAAATAACAGCGAGGAGGGAGCCCGGTACAATGAGGACGCTGATGTGAGAAAAGCAACACTGCATGTAGTGGGAGACAAAGGTTATAACATAGTGACGGCAGCCAACAACGCATTCCGCAGCAAAATGGTTGGTTATAATTTTGTTACAGGGACAAACCCCATTCTGACCGGTGCATCAAGAAATGTTAAACTTACCATTGATGCCGACGCCAATGTTGAGGCCTATAAGGCGCTGGGCAGCAGAAACGGCTTTGTAGGGGTCTATAACTGGAAAACCGGAGAAATAGTCTGTCTGGTAAGCAAACCGACCCTTGACCCGGCAAGCAGTGTAAACTCTGCATCAGTACAGTCCGGAACATATATAAACAAGGTTTTTTCTGCAACCTTCACTCCGGGTTCCACCTTTAAACTGGTGACAACTGCAGCGGCTATCGAAAATAAAGATGATCTGGATGCATGGACATTTAAATGTACAGGCAGTCATGTTATTGACGGTGAGAAGATAACCTGCCCTAAGGTTCACGGCACCATGGATATATACGGTGTACTGTCAAATTCCTGTAACTGCGCCTATGCTGCCCTGGCGGTAGAACTGGGTGGAGACATTATGTCTGAATATACAGAGAAACTGGGGCTGACTTCAAGCTATGATGTAAACGGCATTAAAACGGCAGCAGGGAGTTTCAATTTTGATACCTACAACATAAATATAGGCTGGGCGGGGATCGGCCAGTTTGAGGATCAGGTTAACCCTCTTTCAATGATGGTTTATATGGGCGCATTGGCAGGCGGAGGTAAAGCATCGGAACCATGCCTTATCAAGGGCAGCAGAACCGGAACGGTATCACTTCTGAATGATGAAACAGCAGCTCGTATTAAGGATATGATGAGAAACAATGTAAAATCAAATTACGGTGATTCAAACTATCCCGGCCTTGAACTGCATGCCAAGTCAGGAACAGCAGAGGTGGGCAGGGGAAAAGCGCCTCACAGCTGGTTCTGCGGTTTTTCGGGAGAATATGCCTTTGCTGTGTGTGTGGAAAACGGCGGTTACGGTGCCCAGGTAGCGGGACCTGTAGCAAACAAGGTGCTGCAGCAGATAGTTGCGTCGCAATAGACAATTTAAAAATTTCTTAAGAAAATACCAACTTTATTTGTAATAATCCTGTTTTAACATAGGAGCATAGAGAGTTTGAAAGGAGCAAAAATGTCTGACATCAATATTCTTGTGTGCGATGACGACAGAGAAATCGCGGGAGCTATTGAAATCTACCTGAGAAACGAGGGATACAATGTGTTCAAGGCCTTTGACGGGGTACAGGCTTTGGATATTGCAAGAAAGCAGGAACTTCACCTGATCATAATGGATGTAATGATGCCGAGAATGGACGGGGTGCAGACAACCATGAAAATCAGAGAGGAAAAAAACATTCCTATAATCATGCTTTCTGCAAAATCAGAGGACTACGATAAGATTACGGGTCTCAATGTAGGTGCAGACGACTATATTACCAAGCCTTTCAACCCTCTGGAACTTGTAGCAAGGGTTAAATCCCAGATACGAAGATATGTGAATCTGGGCAGCATCGCAGGAGGGCAGCAGCAGGCAGAAGGGGTTTACTGCTCAGGGGGCCTCACTGTGGATGACAGGCAGAAGCTGGTTACAGTGGACGGCGAACAGGTGACCGTGACTCCCATAGAGTATGGTATACTGAAATTTCTCACGGAAAACGCCGGAAGGGTGTTCAGCATCGGTCAGATTTACGAGGCGGTGTGGAACGAACCGGCTTACAGTCCGGAAAACACCGTCGCGGTACATATCAGACGCATCAGGGAAAAAATAGAAATTGACCCTAAAAATCCTAAATATTTAAAGGTGGTGTGGGGAATTGGATACAAAATTGAAAAATATTGATGATGATGTGAACACCGGTGCCGATATGTCCGGAGCAGTCAAGACAGCCGGAAAGGGCGGTCTGGGTACGCTGTACGGCCTGGCATGGCTTGTGGCCATAGTCAGCGGTACGGCATGCGGAATTCTGGCAAGTCTGTCCGTTTGTCTGTCATCTCTGATGGATCTGGAGAGTTATCTGGAAGCCGAAGGCGAAAAGGAATGGACGGAATACAATTCATGGTTTGTACATATACCGGATATGAATGCATACAGCGATATGCTTGCTAATCTCATAACATGGGCGGTAACCGCGGCTGTGATTACGGTGATGGCTGTGGTGGTCCTGTCTGTTCTGACCGGCAGGTTTTCGCGGAATGATGACGGAACTATTCATCTCAGCTGGTTCGACAGACTATGGTCGGAGCTGCATATAGCAGGTGTCTGTGGTTTCGCCACGGCAGCAGTGGCTCTGTGCGCTCCTGTAGTCAAGCTGTTTTCCATGACTTCCTGGACGGAAGTATTCGTGCCAACTGTAACTGACGATCACTGGTTTGGACCAAGCAATTCATTCATTATTAAGCTGTGTATTGCCGGAATGGCGGTCTGCATTGTACTGACCGTGCTGTGCTTCCTGCCTTTGGTAAAGAAGCTTAAGGCTCACAAGTTCTGGGAAAAATCCTTGATAGGCGGAGTTGTGATATGGCTATACAGAAAGCTGCGAGGTTTCTTCGGTGGAATAAAGAGAACTTTCAAGGAAAGCGACGGCACCCTGTTCAAGGTTATGGGAGTACTTGTGGCAGGAGCCTTTCTGTGTGCAACCTGGCTTGGACTGCCTGTTGTAGTAGTGCTGATTTTTATCTTTGTACCTCGGATGGTGAAGAAGTTTACCAATATCAAAGAAGGTGTGTCCCAGGTAAAAGGCGGAGATCTGAACTGGAAGATTCCTGTAGAAGAAGATTCTCAGGGAGTAAAGGGAGAGCTTGACAGACTGGCTGCAGATATAAATGATATTTCTGAAGCCACCGGCATTGTGGTACAGAACGAACTCAAGAACCAGCGTATGAAGACTGAACTGATTTCCAACGTATCCCACGACCTCAAAACTCCGCTCACGTCCATGGTTTCATATATAGATCTGCTTAAGACGGAAGGTCTTGACAGTGCTAATGCACCTGCTTATCTGGAAATTATAGATGAAAAGACTCAGAGACTTAAGGTGCTTACTGAGAATCTCTTTGAAGCAGCAAAGGCGTCAAGCGGCGCCATCCCTGTTCACATGGAACCTATTGATTTAGCAGCGCTGGTCAGCCAGAGTCTGGGCGAGATGGATCAGAGGCTGAAGGCAAGGGGACTTTCGGTTATAGTAAAGAATGAGCTGGGAGGCAAAGATGCCGACGGTAAAGACATTGGAGTACAGGTCATGGCTGACGGGCAGCTTTTGTGGAGAGTCATTGAAAACCTTTTGGGTAATGTGAGCAAGTATGCACTTGAAGGAAGCAGGGTATATGTGAATATAAGCAGTAAATGCAAAGATGCAGAAAGCAGAGACTCCGGTTCCGGTCCGGATTCAGACCACATCAAGGACACGGAGGGCAAAGTACTGCTGGAAATCAAGAACATTTCCGGGGAGCAGCTTAACATCTCTGCAGAAGAACTTATGGAAAGATTTACGAGAGGTGACGAATCAAGGAATACGGAAGGCAGCGGCCTGGGGCTTGCTATAGCCAAGGATCTTACCAGGCTTATGGAGGGAGAGTTTATATTGACAGTAGACGGTGACCTCTTTAAGGCAGGAGTGCTGCTGGAAAGAGCATAAGATCGGCACCGTGAAAACTTCGCTTCGATAAAAAGTAAACCTACCAAGTCAGCAAACCATTGAAAAATGAAAAGATAGGTTTACTTTTTGTTATTTTTGTTTTTTCTGACACATGTATTATATTATTTAAGCTTATCTATGGTTGGCGTCACATTGTAAAACTCGCAGAGAGCCCGGTACTGCTCCTGAGCACGACGGGCTTTTGCGGCGGCTGCTCTGGCATTTGCCTGAGCAGTTCTTTTATCTGCGGCATTGGGTTCTGTCTTAATCGCCTTTATCATAATATTTCTGGCAGTGTGTTCCAAACCGGTAAATTCAATCATAGTCACATCGTAGCCGCAGGACTCAAGTTTAAGTCCACGGAGACCGTCGGTGAGGTATTCGGTGAGACGATCTTTGAGAATACCGTATTTGAGGATAGGCTGGTGCAGATCGTTCTTTATCTGACTGAAAAGCTCGTGCTGGCAGCAGGGAACACTGAGAATGACCTCGGTCCCCCACTTTACAGCATTAATAAGGGCATAGTCTGTAGCCGTATCGCAGGCATGAAGCGTAACCACCATGTCGGCACGGTCATTGCTATAGTCTGCAATGTCGCCCATAAGAAACTTAAGCTCGTTATATCCAAGACGTCGGGCCACATCGCTGCAGAACCGTATAACGTCTTCTTTTAAATCAAGGCCGATGATTTCAACATCACGGTCCTTTATTATTTTCAGATAGTGGTAGAGGGCAAAGGTAAGGTATGCCTTGCCGCAGCCGAAGTCAATGATACGGAGAGTATGGTCCTGAGGCAGATATTCAAACACGTCGTCGACAATTTCCAGATATCTGTTTATCTGACGATATTTGCTGTAGGCGCGAGGAAAGACTTTGCCATCATCACCCATTACACCCAGTTCAATGAGAAAGTCGCAGGGAATTCCGTCAGGTATAATATAGTTTTTGGTTCTGTTGTGAGACAGCTGAGCAGAGCAGGAAGGGGTACGGCTCTCTCCGGCCCCGGAGACGGCACCGGTCTTTTTTTTGGTAATGCGAGGGTTTTCCGGTTTTGAGGCCAGCACCTGGATTTCTTCAGACTCTGTAAAAATGTTGACCTGCTTGAAATCTTCGGCAACGAGAGTAAGGGCCAGTTTTACGGCATCTGCTGCTTCGAGATTTGTGTGTGTGACTTTCTTGGGATATGTGTATTCTGCCTGAAATAACAGCTTGCCCCCAAGCATAAGCGGCCGCATGGTAACTCTGGTGCATTCCAGGGATTTTCTGCGTTTTCCGCCAAAGACAATTTTATGTGGCATAGGGGATGAACCATCGACATGGGAACAAAAAATTTCGATAAACAGTTTCTGAAGTTTTTCCATGGTATGACAAAATTTCCTTTCCTGAGTGGATTTAATCCTAAGAGCGGCAAAATTCAACACCTCACTGTAATAAAAGAGTCAGGTA